>DASRJI010000170.1:0-18311 GCA_035649535.1 Acidimicrobiales bacterium
TGTCGTCGTTGGTGGCCGGGTGGTCGAGCTCACGACGGTCGGCAGCGACTCAAGCGGCGCTTCGGTCGGTTCGAGCACGCCGGCCTCGAATTGCGGTCGTGCCTGCGGTCGGGCGCCGAGAGCGATCAAGACGGCAACGATCAGCACGACCGGCGCGACGACGCGCCAGCTTCGACGGCGTGCTGGACCCTCGAGTTCCGCCAGCGGTAGGTCGTGCCCATTTGTACCCATAGTCCGTCACCAGCTCAATCGGCTACAGGTAGGCGATCCTGAGCACTTATCCTGCGGTGTCATGACGGCCAACGACCGACGGACACGCAGCCGCGACGTCACCGATGGATTCGAACGGGCCCCGGCGCGCGCCATGTTGCGTGCGATCGGCATGACCGACGACGACTTCGACAAGCCGCAGGTAGGCGTGGCCACGTCGTGGAACGAAGTGACGCCCTGCAACATGTCTCTCTCCCGCCTGGCCCAGCACGCCAAGCAAGGCGTTCGCGACGCCGGCGGCTTCCCGATCGAGTTCAACACGATCTCGGTGTCCGATGGCATCTCGATGGGTCACGAGGGCATGCGGGCGTCCCTGGTCAGCCGCGAGGTCATCGCTGACTCCGTCGAGACGGTGATGCACGCCGAGCGGTTCGACGCCATGGTCACGTTCGCGGGGTGTGACAAGTCGCTGCCCGGCATGTTGATGGCCGCCGCTCGCCTCAACCTCCCAACCGTGTTCATGTACGGCGGCACGATCCTCCCGGGTCACATGCCCGACGGCACCGCGATCGACTACGTCACCGTCGTCGAAGCCGTCGGCGCCTGCGCGGCGGGCCTGCTCACCGAGAACGAGCTGGGCGTGATCGAGCGCAACGCCTGTCCCAGCGAGGGCAGCTGCGCCGGCATGTTCACGGCCAACACCATGTCCTCGGCGTCAGAAGCGTTGGGCATGGCCCTGCCGGGCAGCGCGTCCCCATCGGCCGTGGACCCTCGTCGCGAGGCCGACGCCCGCCGGTCGGGCGAAGCGGTGATGAAGCTGGTCGAGCTGGGTATCCGGCCGCGCCAGATCCTGACGAAGGAGGCGTTCGAGAACGCCATCGCGGTCGGCAACGCCCTGGGCGGCTCGACCAACCTCGTGCTGCACTTGCTGGCCATCGCCAACGAAGCACAGGTCGAGCTCGAGCTGGAGGACTTCAACCGCGTGGCCCGGCGCGTGCCGCACATCGCCGACCTGCGACCCGGTGGTCGCTACCACATGCTCGACGTCGATCGCATCGGTGGCGTGCCCGTAGTGATGAGCGAACTGCTCGATGC
The DNA here is from genome assembly GCA_035649535.1 of Acidimicrobiales bacterium. Classification (GTDB taxonomy): domain Bacteria; phylum Actinomycetota; class Acidimicrobiia; order Acidimicrobiales; family JACDEA01; genus JACDEA01. The sequence continues at coordinate 1,306 of DASRJI010000170.1, forward strand.
CGGGCTGCTGCACGGCGACTGCCTCACCGTCACCGGCAAGACCGTCGCGGAGAATCTGGCCGAGCTTGACCCGCCCAAGCCCGACGGCGAGGTCATCCACTCGTTGAAGAAGCCGGTCCACAAGGACGGCGGCCTCCTCGTGTTGACCGGCTCACTCGCGCCGCGCGGCGCGGTGGTGAAGACCGCAGGTATCGACACGCGGTTCTTCGAGGGCACGGCCCGCGTGTTTGACGGCGAGGCGCTGGCGATGGAAGCGATCCTCGCCGGCTCGATCGAGCCGGGCACCGTGGTCGTCATTCGTTACGAAGGACCCAAGGGTGGCCCCGGGATGCGCGAGATGCTCGCCGTCACCGGTGCACTGAAGGGTGTTGGCCGTGGGGCCGACTGCGCCCTGCTCACCGACGGCCGCTTCTCCGGCGGCACGCACGGTTTCTGTATCGGCCACATCGCGCCCGAGGCCGTCGACGGCGGGCCCATCGCGTTCGTGCAGGACGGCGACAAGATCGTGATCGACATCAACCAGCACCGCATCGACTTGCTCGTTGGCGATCAAGCGCTCAAGGCGCGCAAAGCAGACTGGAAGCTTCCGGCGCCGCGGTACACGACCGGCGTGCTGGCCAAGTACGCGCGCCTGGTCACCGGCGCCGAGCGCGGCGCCATCACCGAACCGTAAGACATGGCCGATGTCCTCTTCGAGGTCGACGGCGACCGTTTCATCCCCACGGACGCGACGCCGGGCCCGTGGGGCGAGACGCTGCTGCACGGCGGGGCGCTCGGGGCGCTCCTCGTGCATGTGCTCGAGTCGACCGCGGCCGACGACGTCGTTCCGGTCCGGTTCAGCGCCGACTTCGTGCGGCCGCTCTTGCGCCAGCCGTTGACGATCGAGTCGCGCGTCGCCCGGGCGGGCAAGCGGCTCGAACTCGTCGAGGGCCGAGTGCGGGCCGGAGACATGGAGATGGCGCGTTGCACGCTGCTCGCAGTGCGGCCGTTGACGATTGACCTGCCGGATGACGCGGTTCGCGCCGCCGCGCCGCCGCCCGATCGGCCCGACGACTTCGACGAGCGGCTCCCGCAGAATCCGGACGCGGCGATCTTCCTGGGTAGCGGCATAACGATGCGCGCCCCCGACGGGTTCCAGAGCAGCTTCGGCTGGTTTCGGCTGAACCTGCCGACGGTGCCGGGCGTGGCGCCCTCACCTCTCGCCCGGGCCGCCGCCGCCGCCGATTTCGGGCTCGGCATCAGTTCCTTCGGCGAGTGGCCGCCGCGGCTGGCGTTCCCCAATGCCGACCTCGTCGTTCATTGCGCCCGCCCGGTTCAGGGGGAGTGGGTGCGCATCGCCGCCTCGTCGACGTGGAACGACACCGGCATCGGCCTCTGCACGATGTCCCTCGCCGACACCACCGGCCCCGTCGGCACCGGAGCGCAGTCCCAGGTGCTCTCCCCGGCGCCCTAAACGAGGCTGAAGTAGCCGGCGACGTCGATGATGAGGTGGGTCGAGCCGAAGGCGTTGAAGACGCTGATCTTGCCGCCGCTGCCGACCTTGGCCACGACGAGGTTGGGCACCGCGTGGGGGCCGGCGACGAAGTTGAGGTTGGACGCGGTCGGGAGCGGCTGGCCGACCGGGAAGATCGTGAAGAAGCCCCACGCGGTCGCGTCGGTGGCCGTGACGTTGAGCACCACGGCAGTGACGGCGGACGTCGGCACGCCGAGGCCGAGCACCGACACGTCGAGTGTGACGTTCTGGCCCAGCGCGTTATTGGGGCGCGTGTCGATGATCCGGTTCGGCGTCGGCAGCGGGTGGTACTCGGATCCCGTCGCCGGGAAGTAGCCCGAGATATCGACGATCACGTGCGTCGTCCCGAACGCGTTGAAGATGTTGACCGCGCCGCCGGTCCCGACCTTGGCCACGACGAGGTTCGGCGTGGTCTGCCCGGGGCGGAAGTTGACGTTCGATGCCGTCGGCACCGAACCGCCGGTCGGGTACACGGTGAAGAAGCCCTGGGCGGTGGGTTCGGTCGCAGTGACGTTGAGCACGACCGCCGATGCGTCGGCCGGCACGCCGTTGCTGCCGGTGACCGGCACCGTGATCGAGGTGTTCTGCGGAATTGGTGTGTTGACCGGCGGGCGGCTGTCGAGCAGCCGCACCGGTGCCATCGGCACGAACGAGGAACCGGCCGGGAACCAACCCTCGACGTCGACGATCGTGGGCGTTGATCCCTGCGAGTTGAAGATCGACACCTGGCCGCCGGTGCCGACCTTGACCACCACCATGTTCGGCACGGTCTGGCCGGGGACGAAGTTCAAGTTCGACGCGGTCGGGACGCTCTGGCCCGCCGGAAAGACGGTGAGGAATCCGTCGGCCGTTGGCTCGTTCACGGTGACGTTGAGGGCGACGGCGCCGACGCCGGTCGCGGGGACCCCGCCGACACCGACAACCGTGAGGTTGATCGTCGCGGCGTTGCCGATCGGGTTGTGCGTGACGCGGGTATCGAGCAGCCGCGCCGGCTGCAGCGGCTGGTAGGTCGTGGGCGCCGCCAGGGTGTAGCCGATGTCCTTCAGTATCCCGAGGACGATCTGACTGGGCCGGGCGACCTCGCCGCGCGCCACACTCGGGGTCATGAGCGAGTCGGCGGTGCCGTCATAGACGTTGTCGACGTGGGCGTACGAACCGGCATCCCATGAAGTCGGCGTATGGAGAATGCCCGGACCGCCGGCCGCTCGCGTCGCCGGACCATCGAACACCACGCCCTTGGGCGTCTTGGCTGCCGCGCCGAGCGCGCTGGCAGAAAGCGTGAGCAGCGACGTTCCTGCCGCGGTTTCGGTGAACCGGTCGTAGATCGCCGGCCCGCCGGCGAAGCAGCCGTCGTTCGGCCCGCCACCGGGGCATGAGCCGACGACGAGGTCGCCGATGTGGCCGAACCCGTGCGCCATCTCGTGGTGCGCGACCGACTCGAAGTCGATCTGGGTCGACGAGACCGCGCCGTCGGTGCCGAAGTACCAGTTGGCCGCCGCGTTGCTGTTGAACGTCACCGATATGTCCGCGGTGGGGCTCAGCTGTTGGTTGGCGATGGCGTTGGCGAGCGCTTCCGGATACCAGGTGTTGGCCATCGGTTGGCCGCCGAAGCCCATGACCAGCTGCGGCCCGCCGAAGCCCAGCGTCGTGCCGCCCGGCCCGCCGCCGAGGTCGTCGAAGTTCGCGCTCACGGTGATGGGGACGTTGGACACGATCGTGCGCGACCAGTAGTCGAGCACCGCTTGGAACGCGGTCTTCGCCGCGACGTTGGCGTTGAGCTCGGCGTCATAGGTGACGGCGAACGTCGACACCTGCGGCCCCAGGACGGGTGCAGTGACGGCGGGGCCAGTGGTCTGGGCCGCACGCGGGGCCGGCTCTTCGACCGTTGTCACCGGAGGCGGCCCCGTGACAACTGCCTGCGGACCAGGCCGCGTGGCCACCGTTGGCGCGCTGTCCGCCCGTGCCGCATCGACGGCTGGCGCCGTGGCACCGACCAGCACGGCAATGAAGAGCAGCCCCCGGAGTCGCCTCATCCGCACCAAGCCTAAATCGGTTGGCCCGCCGCTGACCGGAGCCACGTTCCGTGCGGATGGCAGGTACCCACGACGGTGGCGCGTTTCTCACCGTCGCGATAGGCGACTTCGCCCAACGCTACCATCGATCCGCGCTCGAGTCCGAAGTCCGGAACCACACCTGGTGCTTCGGCCGAGATGCACGTCAGGTCACGCGTGCGTCCCAGGTCGTCGAGCAGTGCGAAGAAGGCGGCACGCTCCTCGCGCAGGAAGTAGGCGACGACGTAGGTATGAAATACAACGAGGTGCGCATTCGGGTCGACCGCGGCGACAACGTCGCGCAACACGTCGTTCGCGTTACCGGCGACGATCGTCGGCGGTCCGCGGCGAGCAACGGCAACCGCCTGCTCGAGGCGCTCCAAGCGGTCGCCCTGATCGGCGAAGATGCACGCGCGCAGCCAGGCGACGGCGTCGTCGTCCATCACGTCCACCGGCTCGCGGTCGACGCCGACGCGCGAGGCGACCGTTGGGATCCGGTCGGGGACGAGGAAGCTGGCACAGCTCAGCCGCAGCTCGCCGTCGCCGAGCCGCACGCCGTCGTAGTCGTACGCATATCGGTCGAACAGGAGATTCAGTCCCGCGCTGGCACCGACCTCCACCAGCGCGAGCGGCTCGGGCGGGCGGCAGAACATGGGAAGCAACACCGCCGAGCGACCAACCTCGTTGGTCTGGGTGGCGCGCGTCTCGATGATCGAGAGCAGGGCGTCTCGATTGTCGAGGCAAAAGTCGTGGAACTGGTCGAAGGCCGGTCGGCCGCCCAGATAGTTGACGGCGGCCAAGAACAGCGTGGGTCGGCGCTGGCCGGGGCGGGCTTCGGCGAGCAGACCAAGCAGTTGGGCGTCGGCCGCGATCTCGAGGGCGACGTGTTCGTACAGCGGCGAGTAGCCGCGGCAGTCAACCTCGGCGAACGAGGTGAACCGGCGGGCCAGCTCCTCCAGGTCGGGCACGTGCAGCGCCATTGGCTCGACAACGTACGGCCTCGCGTGCGACACTGACGGCGATGTCCGCCTCGCGCAACCTCGTAGTCATCACCTAGCGCACGCGTACATACGCGCGTGCGCACGGCCTCCCGAACGGGAGGTCGTTTCTTTTTCCAGCACGCAAGCAGGGAGCCGGAGGCGGAGCCGGAAGGCGACCGAGAGAGGAAGGGTGTCGTACGAATGGAAATGAATGGAGGCCAGGCCCTCATCAAGTCCCTCGAGATGGAGGGCGTGGAGGTCATGTTCGGCCTGCCTGGTGGAGCGATCCTGCCCGTATACGACCCGATCATCGACTCGCCGATCCGGCACATCCTCGTGCGTCATGAGCAGGGCGCCGGGCACATGGCCGAGGGCTACGCCCACGCCACCGGCCGTCCCGGCGTGGCCATGGTGACGAGCGGCCCGGCGGCCACCAACATCGTCACGCCGTTGTGCGACGCGTACATGGACTCCGTGCCGATCGTTGTCATCACCGGCCAGGTACCGAGCACGGCGATTGGCACCGACGCGTTCCAGGAGTGCGATACGACGGGCATCACCCGCTCAGTCACCAAGCACAACGAGCTGGTCACGCGCGCCGAGGACATCCCGAGGGTCATCCGCGAGGCGTTCCATATCGCGACGACAGGGCGGCCCGGACCGGTGCTCGTCGACATCCCCAAGGACATCGTCGACCCGAAGAACCCCAACTCGCGTATGGACTGGTACTGGCCGACCGATCGCGAGTTGTCCGACGGGCTGCCCGGCTACAAGCCCACGACGCGCGGCCATCCCCGCATGATCAAGGAGGCGGCCCGCTACATCCTCGAGAGCAAGCGACCCGTGATCTACGCGGGCGGCGGCATTCTCAAAGCACGAGCGGCCGACGCGCTGCGCGAGCTGGCCGAGCTCACCGGGATTCACGTCGTCACCACCCTCATGGCTCGCGGCGCGTTCCCCGATGACCATCCGCTCTGTCTCGGCATGCCGGGCATGCACGGCAACTACACCGCGGTCACGTCGATGCAAAACGCCGACCTGCTCATCGCGCTCGGCAGTCGCTTCGACGACCGCGTGACCGGCAAGGTGTCGGCGTTCGCGCCCGACGCCAAGATCATCCACGTCGACATCGATCCCGCCGAGTTGGGCAAGGTTCGCCGTCCCGACGTGCCGATCGTGGGCGATTGCCGGCTCGTCATCGAAGAGATCGTGAAGGCGGTCCGGGAACTCGGTGGGCTCGAGGCCCAGCCCGACCGCGGCGAGTGGAAGAGCCGTGTGAGCGGCTGGCAGGAGAAGTACCCGCTCACCTATGAGCAGACCTTCGACGACGGCGGGCCGCTCAAGCCGCAGTTCGTCCTCGAACATCTCCGCGACTCGGCGCCCGAGGACTGCATCGTCGTCTCGGGCGTCGGCCAGCACCAGATGTGGACGAGCCAGTACTGGCGCTTCCGCCATCCGTACACCTGGGTCAACTCGGGCGGCCTCGGCACGATGGGCTTCGCCGTGCCGGCGGCCATTGGCGCCAAGGTCGGTCGGCCCGACCGGATGGTCTGGGCGGTCGACGGCGACGGTTGTTTCCAGATGACCGCCCAGGAGCTGGTCACCGCGACGGCAGAGCGCATACCGATCAAGGTCGCGATCCTCAACAACGCGTACCTCGGGATGGTCCGCCAGTGGCAGGAGATGTTCTACGACGAGCGGTACTCCGAGGTGTACCTGTCGCCCGATCTGCCCGACTACAAGCTGTGGGCCGAGGCGATGGGTTGCGTCGGCATGCGCGTCGAGACGCCCGAGGAAGTGCAGTCGGCAATCGACAAGGCCAATGAGATCGACGACCGGCCCGTGGTCATCGACTTCCGTACCGACAGCTCGGAGAAGGTGTATCCGATGGTGCCGGCCGGACTTTCCAACGACGAGATCGTCGTGGATCCGTCACAAGGGGAGGGCGGTCACTGATGGCGACCACGCAGCACCACATCCTGTCGGTTGTCGTCGAGAACAAGGCCGGCGTGCTCGCCCGCGTGTCGGGCCTCTTCGCTCGACGCGGCTACAACATCTTCAGCCTCGCCGTGGCCCCGACTGATGATCCGAAGTTCAGCCGCATCACGGTGGTGGTCGACGTCGAGAGCACGCCGTTGGAGCAGGTCACCAAGCAACTGTTCAAGCTCATCTCCGTCATCAAGATCACCGAGCTGCATCCCGACGAAGCGGTCGAGCGCGAGCTCATGCTGCTTACCGTCAAGGCCGAGGGCACGACCCGCGGCCAGGTCATCGAGCTGGTGCAGGTGTTCGAGGGCAAGATCGTCGACGTGGGTCACGACGAGCTGACGGTGATGCTGGCCGGGTCGCCGGCCAAGCTCGACGACTACGAGGAACTGATGCGGCCGTTCGGCATCGTCGAGTTGCAACGCAGCGGCCGTGTCGCCCTACCCAAACTCGACCGCCAGTCGCCCAAACTCCGGAGCGTGACGGGCCGCACCGCGTAAACGCTCGACAGGGCGTGCAGTAGTTGGTGTGTACACACCAACTACTGCACGCGGTCAGCGCTACGGCACTACTTGGCCGGTGCGGACGAGGATCTCGAACCGCTTGGCGAGGCGAGGGTCGATCGTCGGCTCTTCCACGGTCGGCGCGACGGCGGGCTTGCGCCGCGGCACGCTGCGGGGGACCCGGGCGGTGATCGGACGCGAAGGGCGCGGGCGTGACCGTTCCGCGCTGAGGGGCCGGCTGGGCTTCGGCGCGGTCGGCCCCGCCATCGACAGCGCGGGATGGGCGGGCGCCAGCTCACGCGGGTTACGGGGGAGCGGCGGTACTCGGTAGACCTTCTTGCGCGTGGCCCGATTGCGGGCGAGCCGGCGCTTGGCGCGCACCCGTAAGGCGACGACGGCGGCGGCGAAGGCGAGCAGCACCTTCAACAGGAAGCCGACCAGCGCATCGAACCAGCCGTCGCCCGCCGGTTGCGTCGATGCCTCGACCGGGGCATCGAGCGCCTCGTTCACGGATGGTGCCGCGGCCGTCGTGGCCGCGGCCCGGCTGGCCCGCACGACGGCTGGGAGCCGGCCCGCGGACGGCTCGGCGCTGACCGGCGTCGCGAAGCCTTTGTCGAGCAGCGCGGCGGCCGGCGTGTACGTCTCCACCGGGGAGTTGAGGATGACGGCGACCATCGTCCGGCCGTCGCGGCTGGCGGCGGCGATGAGGCTGTGCAGCGATCGCGAGGTGTACCCGGTCTTCATCCCGACCGCACCCGGATACCTCGTGAGGAGCTTGTTGTGGTTGCCGAGGCGGTGCTCGATGCCGTCGCCGCCCTTGAAGCTGAGGACGGGCGTCGACACGATGAGCGAGAGCCGGGGCTCGGCCAGGACCGCCCGGGCCGCGATGGCGAGATCACGGGCGCTGATGCGGTTGCCACCGTTGATCGAGAACGAGTCGTCCAGGCCGCTGGCGTCCTGCAGGACCGGGTTGTCGGCCATGCCGAGCCGCTTGGCCGTCGCGGCGAGGGCGGCGGCGAAGTTCTCGGCCGTCCCCGAGACCCGCTCGGCCAGGGCCATGCCGGCGTCGTTGGCCGAGCTGACGAGGAGTGACCCGAGCACGTCCTCGAGCGTCCAGATCTGACCGGCCTTCATGTTCATGTTGTGCGCAGGCATGCCAGCGGCGCGGGCGCTGATCGGGATTTCGGTGCCCGGCTCGAGGGCAGCGACCGCCGCAAGGGCGGTGATGACCTTCGTCAGGCTGGCGGGCGGCAGGGCCTCGTGGATGTTGGTGCCGTCGAGGACGGCACCGGTGTCGGCGTCGATAAGGATCGACGCCTTAGGCACCAATCCGGACGCCGTCTGGGCGCGCGCGGGACACGCAAGGACAACGAGGGCCACCACCCCCCCGACCAGAGCCACCGCACGCCGGAAGATTCCGAGAGGTTAGGACCCGGCGGGGCGCATTCCAAGCACCGGATTCTGGACTATTCGGACAAAAGCGGAGCGAGATGGTCGATGCACGCCGTGAGGGCGGCGATGTCGTCGGGCTCGATGGCCGGGAACATCGCGATCCGGAGCTGGTTGCGGCCCAGCTTCCGATACGAATCGGTATCGACGATGCCGTTGGCCCGCAGCACCTTGCTCATTGTCACCGCGTCGATCGCGGCGTCGAGGTCGATCGTGCCGACGACGTGACTGCGTTCGTCGGGCTTGGCCACGAATGGCGCCGCGTAGCTCGACGCCTCGGCCCAGCCGTAAAGGATCTCGGCCGAACGGTCGCAGCGTCCGGCGGCGAACTCGAGGCCGCCGCCGGCCGCCATCCAGTCCAGCTGCTCGGCGAGCAGAAAGAGCGTGGCCAGCGCCGGCGTGTTGTACGTCTGGTTCAGCCGCGAATTCTCGAGGGCGATACCGAGGTCGAGCGACGCGGGGATCCAGCGGTCGGAGGCCGCTAGGCGTTCGATGCGCTCGACGGCGGCCGGCGAGCACGCCGCGAGCCACAGCCCGCCGTCGCTGGCGAAGGACTTTTGGGGGGCGAAGTAATAGACGTCGGCCTGGCTGGGGTCGAATCGCAGACCGCCGGCGCCCGACGTGGCGTCGACGAGCACGAGCGCATCACCGATGCCCTCGGGCCGCCGAATCTCCATGGCCACGCCGGTCGACGTCTCGTTCTGCGGAAAGGCGTAGGCGTCGAAGCCCGCGGCCGGCTCCAGTTCGGGGTGGGTGCCGGTGGGGGACTCGATCACGTTCGGGTCGTCGAGGTGCGGCGCGGCGGCGACCGCGGCCGCGAACTTCCCGCCGAATTCCCCGAAGCTGAGGTGCTGGCTGCGCCGGTCGATCAGGCCGAACGTCGCCGCGTCCCAGAACGCGGTGGTGCCGCCGTTACCGAGCACGATTTCGTAGCCGTCGGGCAGCGCAAACAGGTCGCTGAGGCCGGCGCGAACCCGTCCGACGACGGCGCGCACGCCCGCTTGGCGGTGACTGGTTCCGAGGAACGTCCGCGATGCGGCGGCCAGTCGATCGACCGCTTCAGGGCGCACCTTCGACGGGCCGGATCCGAAGCGGCCGTCAGCCGGTTGGAGCGAATCCGGTATGCGGATATCGGGAATTGCCTCCTCGGTCACTGTGCCAGCATGGCAGGCATGGAGCGAGCGATAGCGAGCGATTTGGAGATACAGCGCGCCCGCATTTGCGCCGCCCGAAGGGCGGCGCCCTAAATGCGGATCTCGAGATTGATTGCAGCTGTCGCCGAGTCGGCCACGCTGGCGATCGACGCCAAGGCCAAGGCTTTGGTTGCCGCCGGCGAGGACGTCGTCGGCTTCGGCGCCGGCGAGCCCGACTTCGCCACGCCCGAGCACATCGTGGCTGCCGCCGAGGCCGCGTGCCGCGACCCGCGCAATCACAAGTACACGCCCACCGCCGGTCTTCCCGAGTTGCGCGAGGCCATCGCGGCCAAGACCGTGCGCGATTCCGGCTATGTCGTCGAGCCCAGCCAGGTGCTCGTCACCAACGGGGGCAAGCAGGCGGTCCTCAACTCGTTCGCCACGTTGCTCGATCCCGGTGACGAGGTTCTCGTGCCCGCGCCCTACTGGACGACCTATCCCGAGTCGATCGCGCTCGCCCAGGGCGAGTCGGTGTTCCTGACGACCGACGAGGAGACCGGCTTCAAAGTGACGGTCGACCAGCTCGAGGCGGCGGTCACCGATCGCACGAAGGTGCTGCTGTTCGTGTCGCCGTGCAACCCGACTGGCGCGGTGTACACGCGCGAGCAGATCGAGGCGATCGGCCGCTGGGCGGTCGAGCGCGGCCTATGGATCGTCACCGACGAGATTTATGAACACCTCGTCTATCCCCCCTTGCGCGCCTCCGGCGCGACGGAAGGTCGCACACAACACTCGATGCCCGTCGTGGTTCCTGAGCTGGCGGATCACGCGGTCGTCGTCAACGGCGTGGCCAAGACCTACGCGATGACCGGTTGGCGCGTCGGCTGGATGATCGGCCCTCCCGACGTCATCAAGGCGGCCACCAACCTCCAGTCCCACGCCACGTCCAACGTCGGCAACGTCTCGCAGCGGGCCGCGCTCGCCGCGGTCGGCGGCGACCTGGCCGCGGTCGCGATGATGCGCGACGCCTTCGACCGCCGGCGCAAGAAGATCCACGAGATGCTCAACGCCATCCCTGGCGTGACGTGTGTCGAGCCCGAGGGTGCGTTCTACGCGTTCCCGTCGTTCAAGGGCGTGCTCGGGCGGGAGATCGCCGGCCGCACCGTGGCGTCGACGCTCGACCTGGCCGAGGTCCTCCTCGACGAAGGCCGCGTGGCGATCGTCCCCGGGGAGGCGTTCGGCGCGCCGGGATACGCGCGGTTGTCGTACGCGCTCGGCGACGACGACCTCGTCGAAGGCGTGACGCGGATCGCCAAGGTGCTGGGCGCGTAGTGGCGCGCGTCCTCGTTACCGAAGAGCTGGCCGATCGAGGGCTCGACGCGCTTCGCGGCGCGGGTCACGACGTCGACGTGCAACTCACCCTGACCCCCGAGGAGCTGCTCGACGCAATCAAGGGCGCCCACGCCCTCATCATCCGCAGCGCGACGAAGGTGACGGCCGACGTGCTGGCCGCGGCGGCCGACCTCGTGGTTGTCGGCCGGGCCGGTGTCGGCCTCGACAACGTCGACGTCGAAGAGGCCACGCGGCGCGGCGTGATGGTGGTCAACGCGCCGCAATCGAACATTCTCTCGGCCGCCGAACACACGATGGCCCTGTTGCTGTCGCAGGCGCGCAACGTGCCGCAGGCCGACGCCGCGCTGAAGCAGGGCCGGTGGGAGAAGTCGAAGTGGGAGGGCGTCGAGCTGCACGGCAAGACGCTCGGGCTCCTGGGTCTCGGTCACATCGGCACATTGGTCGCCCAGCGCGCCTATTCGTTCGGGATGAGGCTGGTTGCGTGGGACCCCTGGCTGTCAGCGGAACGGGCTCGCACACTCGGTGTCGAGCTGCTCGAGCTCGACGCGCTCGTTGCCGAAGCCGACTTCATCACCGTGCACCTGCGCAAGACGCCGGATTCCGTGGGTCTGGTCGGCAAGGAGCTACTCGCCAAGGCCAAGCCAGGCGTCCGCATTATCAACGCGGCACGCGGTGGCATCGTCGACGAGCTCGCCCTGGCCGACGCGATCCGCGACGGCCGCGTTGGGGGCGCGGCGCTTGACGTGTACGCCGAAGAGCCGACGACTGAGTCGCCGCTCTTCGACCTTCCCGGCGTTGTCGTCACGCCGCATTTGGCCGGCAGTACCGCCGAGGCGCAGGACAAGGCCGGCATCACCATCGCCGAGCAGATCAACCTGGCGTTGGCGGGGGAGTTCGTCGCCTTCGCCGTCAACGTAGAGGCGGCCGAAGCGTCCGAAGCGGTACGGCCGTTCATCGCGCTGGCCGAGCGGCTTGGCCTCATCTTCGCCGAACTCAGCGGGGCGCTCCCGCCACGCATCGACGTCGAGTACCAGGGCGCTCTCGCCGACAACGACGTGTCGTTGCTCACGCTGTCGGTGCTGAAGGGCGTGCTGGCTGCGAGCAGCGAGGAGGCGGTGTCGTACGTGAACGCGCCGCGGGTCTTGAGCGAGCGCGGCGCCGAGGTGCGCGAGAGCAAGACCAGCACCGCGCACGACTACGTGAACCTCATTACCGTCCGCGGCGGCGATCACGCGGTCGGCGGGACGCTCGTCGGGCTGCGCGGTGAGCCGCGTCTCGTCATGGTCGACGATCACCCGACCGAGATGCCGCCCGCCCGCAACATGCTCGTAGTGCGCAACGACGACCGGCCGGGGATGATCGGCGTCGTCGGCACGATGGTGGGTCAGGCCGGCGTCAACATCGGCGACCTCGACGTCGGTCGCATCGCCGACGGCCGGTCGGCCCTGATGGTCATGGCCATCGACGAGCCCCTCCCCACCGACGTCCTCGACCAACTCCGCGCCGCACCCGGCGTCCTCTCAGTCCACGCCATCACCCTCACCTAGCCAACTCTCGAGCGTCGGCGAGTGGCGACGAGATCGTCGGGCTCAATTCACGCGGGTTCTTTGATTCTCTGGCGACTTCTCACGCCGGCAGCGAATCAAAGAAGCGCGGCGGCGTCGGCGACGCGGGCTTCCCACCACCGAAACTCGGCGCCGTCGCCGCCGAGTGCTTTCTCCCAACCGAGCGCGCACATGATCCCGAGCAGGCTCAGCGGGTACTGGCGGTCCCACCAGTCCGCGGTCGCGACGCCGTGGGATTCGAGCGCGCCGCGGTAGGTGGCCGCCGCGCTCTCCTTGGTGCCGGCCAAGCGCGCGCAATTGAGGGCTAGATAGTGCGCGAGGTCCGTGCACGCCGGCGCGGCGCCCGGGATGCTCCAGTCGACGAGGATCGTCCGGCCGTCGGGGTGTGAGCCGAGGTTGCCGAGCTTCCAGTCGCCGTGCACGAAGGTGGACGGCGTCGAGCCCATGGCGTCCACGAGTGGCGTCGGGTCGGCGTGCAGCGCGAACAGGGCGTCGGCCATCGCCGGCCCGAGGTCGGCGAGCTCGCGCCAACCTTGGAGAATCAGCGGTGGCACCAGCGCTTCGGGCGACGCCCGGCCGGCGATCTCGATGCGCGACGACGACATGACTGCGTACCGGTCGGCGAGTGCGATGAGCCCGACGTCGTCGGTCCAGCCCCAGAACTCGGCATGCCCCGCGGCCATGTGGTCGAAGAACCGCCGTTCTTGCTCAGCGGAGATCGGTGCGTCGCCCTCCGGAACCAGCAGCGCGCCCACGTCGTGCATGAGTGCAGTGGTCGTTCCTGCGTCATACGCCATGGCCACCGTGGCGTGGTCAATGCATGCGGGAACGCGGTTCACGAGACCGGCCGACCACGCACGGCACGCGGCGCCGTGCGGATCGCGGAGGGCCTGGGAGAGCCAGTCAGCTTCGTACGACCATTGCTTGAGGACGTAGCGCTCGCCGTCGATCACCAACCGGTCGAGCGTGGCGCCGGACTTTCCGTCGGCGGCGGCGAGCGACTCGCGGTCCGTGGCTCGCTCGAGCAGCTCGGCGAGCGCGGCGTTGTCGGTCAGCGTTTCGCCGGCGTCAACCCGTCGCGCCGCGCCGCTGCCTCGCTGGCGTAGCAGCGGTCCGGACGCGTGCGGGTGTAGTTGAACATTCCCGGCAGGTGGTAGATCTTGCTCGCAAGCTTGGCCTTGATCGGGTGCGAGAGCGGGCACACCTGACCCTGCGGCGTAACCCACCCCTTGGTCGCCGGTGCCTTCTTCGTCGCCTTCTTGACGGTCTTCGTCGCCTTCTTGGCCGCCTTCTTCACCGGCTGCACCTTCTTGACCGGTGCGGCTGGCTTGGCCGGAGCCTCGGCAACGACCGGCGCGGGGACGGGCGCGGCGACGGGAGCGGGAGCAGGGGTCGGCGCCGGTACTGGGGGCCATGGTTGAACGCTGGCCGTGCTCACGACCGGATCGTCGGGCCGTCGCGACTGCATGATCTTGACGATCGCGAAGACGACACCGGCGAGCAGGCCGACGCGCAGACCTATGCGGAACGACCGGCGGATCACCTCGCCAAGCTACCGCGCACCTTGACCGATTGGCCGTACTCCTGTATCAATGAGGCTCCAATGCGTTCGTCCTTCACGTCCGTCCTCCTCCTTACGTAAGGCGAGCGCTCACACGCGCTCGTCGACAACCTCCTGCCAACGCAGGGGGTTTTTTGTTGCTCAAATTCAGAAAGGCTGAGAGCCATGGCTCCCGATCCTGTGACGCCGAAGAAGATGGCCTTCGAGAAATACGAGCCGTTCCGGCCGCTGCCGCTCCGGCTGCCTGATCGCGACTGGCCGAACCGCCAGATCGAGAAGGCGCCGCTGTGGTGTTCGGTCGACCTGCGCGACGGCAACCAGGCGCTCATCGATCCGATGGATCCGACCCGCAAGCTGCGCATGTTCGAGACGCTGGTCGCGATGGGATTCAAGGAGATCGAGGTCGGCTTCCCCTCCGCCTCCCAGCCTGACTACGACTTCGTACGCAAGCTGATCGAAGAGGACCTGGTTCCCGACGACGTCACGATCCAGGTGCTGACGCAGTGCCGGTCCGAGCTGATTGAGCGCACATACGAGTGTCTGCGCGGCGCCCGGCGGGTGATCGTGCACTTCTACAACTCGACGTCGATCCTGCAGCGCCGCGTCGTGTTCGGCTTGGACAAGGACGGCATTACCCAGATCGCAGTGGACGCGGCGCGGTTGTGCCGCAAGCTGGAGAAGGACGTCTTGGGCGACACCGACGTGCTGTATGAGTACTCGCCCGAAAGCTTTACGGGCACCGAGATCGACTACGTGATCGAGATCTGCTCGGCGGTGATGGACGTCATCGAGCCGACGACGGACCGCAAGGTGATCTTCAACCTGCCGGCCACGGTCGAGATGTACACGCCGAACATCTACGGCGACGTCATCGAGTACTTCCACCGGCACATGCCGCATCGCGACCGCGTCGTGCTGTCGCTGCACCCGCATAACGACCGCGGCTGCGGCGTCGCTGCCGCCGAGTTCGGCGTGATGGCCGGCGCCGACCGCGTGGAGGGCACGCTGTTCGGCAACGGCGAGCGCACGGGCAACGTCGACATCATCAACCTGGCGATGAACCTGTTCAGCCAAGGCGTCGACCCCGAGCTCGACATCACCGACATCGACGCGCTGCGTCGCGTCGCCGAGTACTGCAACCGGCTGCCCGTCCATCCGCGGCATCCCTACGTGGGCGACCTGGTCTACACGTCGTTCTCGGGATCGCATCAGGACGCGATCAAGAAGGGCTTCGAAGCCCTACCCGACGACTACGACACGTGGGGCGTGCCGTACCTGCCCATCGACCCGAAACACGTCGGCCGCACGTACGAAGCCGTTATCCGCGTCAACAGCCAGTCGGGCAAGGGCGGCGTGGCCTACATCATGAAGGCCGAGCACGGTCTCGAGTTGCCCCGCCGTCTGCAAGTGGAATTGTCGAGCGCGGTGCAGACCATCACCGAGGACTCGGGCACCGAGATCGCGCCAGCCGAGATGTGGGCGCTGTTCAATCGCGAGTATCTCCCCGAGGCGCCGCCGATCGAGCTGCGCACCTACGAGATCACGACCACGCACGACGGCGCGTCGGTCACCGCTCAACTGCTGGTCGACGGTGAGCCGCGGACGGTGAATGCCGAGGGCAACGGGCCCATCGCCGCGTTCGTTCACGCGCTGCGATCGGGCCTGAACATCGATGTCGAGGTGCTGGACTACGCCGAGCACGCGGTGAGCGCGGGCAGTGAGGCGACGGCGGCCGCCTACGTCGAGGTTCGCGACGCCGACGGGCTTGTGCGGTGGGGTGTGGGACTCGACGAGTCGATACTCACTGCGTCGCTGAAGGCCGTCATCGGCGGCGTCAACCGACTGGGCCTGGTCGCGTCATGACCGCGCGAGGGCCACTCCGGTGTTCTACAACCTGGTGGAGTTCCCGTACCCGTCGGCCGAAGGGCTGCACGTAGGGCACGTCTTCAAATACTGCGGCGCTGATGCGTTTGGCCGTTATCAGCGCCAGCGCGGCCACGATGTCTTCCAGCCCATGGGATGGGACGCGTTCGGCATCAACGCCGAGAACTACGCGCTGAAGATCAACGAGCATCCGTCGACGCTGATCGCCCGCACGACGGCCAACTTCAAGCGCCAGCTGTCGTCGATCGGCTGTGCGTGGGACTGGGACTCGCTCGTCGACACCTCCTCACCCGAGTACTACCGATGGACGCAATGGGTGTTCGTCAAGCTGTTCAAGGCGGGGCTGGCCTACCGGGCCGAGGCGCCCGTCGTGTGGTGCCCATCGTGCTTGACGGTGCTGGCGCGCGAGCAGCTCGAGGGTGATGCGTGCGAACGGTGCGGCACGGTCGTCGTCGAGCGGGTCATGAGGCAGTGGTTCCTGCGGACGACGGCGTACGCCGATCGCATGCTGACCGGACTGGACGATCTGGACTGGCCCGAGCGGTCAAAGCGGCTCCAGCGCCACTGGATCGCGGGGCTGCATGACTGGTTGATCTCGCGCCAGCGGTACTGGGGGCCGCCGATTCCGATCATCTACTGCGACGAATGCGGCACGGTCCCGGTCCCCGAGGATCAGCTCCCCGTGGAGTTGCCGTACATCGAGGATTTCCGGCCGACCGGCACCGGCCGGTCGCCGCTGGCGGCGTGCGAGGAGTTCATCAATACGTCGTGCCCAACGTGCGGTGGCCCGGCGCGCCGCGAGACCGACGTGAGCGACACGTTCGTCGACTCGTCGTGGTACTTCCTGCGCTACCCGTGCGTCGACCGCGACGACGTGCCCTGGGACGACCGCGTGCAGCCCGTCGACTTCTACGCCGGCGGCCAGGAGCACGTGCAGCGCCACCACTTGTACGCCCGGTTCGTCACGATGGCGCTCCATGACATGGGCCTGGTGCCGTTCGCCGAGCCGTTCACCAGGGTACGGCTGG
>DASRJI010000171.1:0-30539 GCA_035649535.1 Acidimicrobiales bacterium
GACCGATCTGTACATGGCGCCGGTGTCAAGGTAGGGCAGTCCCAGGCGGGCGGCCACCGCCCGGGCGACGGTGGACTTGCCTGAGCCGGCCGGGCCGTCGATCGCGATCATCGGCACGTTCGCAGGTCCTCGCCGAATGACGGGTAGCTCGTCGCCACGCTTTCCCATCCTTCTATCCGTGTCGTGCCCCTGGCCACGAGGCCGGCAATCGCGGTCGCCATAGCGACGCGGTGGTCGCCGTGACTGTCGACGGTGGCGCCGGTGAGCGGTCGCCCGCCGCGAACGACCAACCCGTCGTCGGTGGGCATCGCGTCGGCTCCGAGGCGTTGTAGCGCCTCGACGACGGTCGCGATGCGATCGCTCTCCTTCAGCCGAAGTTCGTGGGCGTTGACAATCTCGGTGTCGCCTTCGGCGAGGGCGGCGGCGACCGCGAGCGCGGGGACCTCGTCGAGGCTCGGGATCTCGTCGCCGTCGATGACCGTGGCGTGCAACGTCGAGGTGCGCGCCGTGATGTCGACGGCGTGGTCGCTCACCGGCGTCGTGTCGATCGACGCGCCCATCCGTCGCAACACACCGAGGAACCCGGTGCGGGCGGCGCCGGCGTACACGTTCTCGATCGTCAGTTCGCTGCCCGGCGTGATCAGCGCGGCGACGACCCAGAACGCAGCTTGCGATGGGTCGCCGGGGATCGTGATCTCGAACGGCGTGAGGACCGATCGACGCACTCGGACGGTGTGGCCGCCGTCCTCGACGCTGATGTCGGCACCGGCGAGGGCGAGCATCTCCTCGGTGTGGGCCCGAGTGGCGACCGGCTCGCGCACGACGGTCTCGCCCTCGGCGCCCAAGCCGGCGAGCAGCACCGCCGATTTCACCTGGGCGCTGGCCATCGGCGGCGTGTAGTCGATGCCGGTGAGCCCGCCGCCCCGGATGACGAGCGGCGCCAGGCCACCGTCGGATCGGCCGTCGATCCGCGCGCCCATGGCGCGCAGCGGCTCGGTGACGCGATCCATCGGGCGAGTCGCAATGGATGCGTCGCCTTCGAGCACCGTCAACCACGGGAACGCCGCGCAGTAGCCGGCAAGAAGTCGGATGGAGGTGCCCGAGTTGCCGACGTCGATGACGGTGGCCGGCTCGTGCAGCGCTCCCCCCGTTACGCGGCCGCGTGTCACGCGTGCACCCATCGCCTTCACCGCCGCCGCGGTACGCGCCACGTCCTTGCCATTCGAGAGACCGTCGATCTTCGACGTGCCCTTGGCCACCGCCCCGAGCAGTAGCGCGCGATGCGAGATGGACTTGTCGCCCGGCACGCGCAGGCTGCCCCGCACCGAGCCGCCGCCGTCGACGTCGAATGTCGTCACGAGAGCGACCGGACTGCGGGGTGGTAGCCGCGGGCGCTCAACGCCTCGCCCAGCGCGTCGCTCTCCCGGCGGTCGATCAGAAGAAGGAGCACGCCGCGCTCGCCTTCGGCGGAGTGGGCGATCTCGAGGTCGACGATGTTCACGCTCAACTCGCTGGCCAGCGTGGTGACCTCGGCGATCACGCCCGGACGGTCGGGAACCGGCACGCGCATCTCGACGAGTTCCTCGGAGCGGCCCAGCGTCGCCGGCAGGTTCACGCGAGCGGCCCGAGCGCGCTCGAGCGTCGCGAGCAGGGCCTCGCGGTCGGCCCGGCCGACGACGTCGCGCATCGCCGTGAGCGAGCCGATGAGTTGATCAAGTACCCCGACGATCGCGTCGCGGTTCTCGCTGCAAATGTCGGGCCAGATACCGGGATGGCCGGCCGCGATGCGCGTCATGTCGCGGAAACCACCCGCCGCGAGCCGCAACAGGGTGGCGTGTTCCTCGGCCCCGTCGGCGGCCAACGCCATGAGCGCCGCGGCCGTCAGGTGGGGCACGTGTGACACGAGCGCGACGAGCGCGTCGTGCCGTTCGGGCGGCAAGGCGATCACGTCGGCGCCGAGCGACGACACCGTCGTCCGGACCGCGGCGTAGGCGTCGGCGTCGGTATCGAGTGTCGGAGTGAGGACCCACGTCGCACCCTCGAACAGATTGGCGGTGGCGCCGTCCACGCCCTCCTGTTCCGAACCCGCCATCGGGTGGCCGCCGACGAAGCGCACGTGATCGACCGCGGCGACGATGCCGGTCTTGACGCTGCCGACGTCGGTCACGACGCCGCCGTTCTCGAGCGCCGGCCGCGCCGCGTCGGCGACGGAAGACACCGGGGTGGCGACGAACGTGATGAGGGCGCTCTCATCGGTGCCGATTGCATCAAGGGCACCTAGCTCGAGAGCGCGATCCAATCGCTCCTTGTCGCGATCGGTGCCGGTCACGTGCCAGCCGCGCGCCCGCAGGCCGAGCGCGATCGACCCGCCGATCAGGCCGGTCCCGATGACGGCCGCGCGCGGCGCCGGTTCACTCGGGGAGGTCATCGCGCAGGCTCCGGGTGCCCTCGAGATACACGTGGTGCAGTTCGTCCCGAGCGCGATCGGTGACGAGATGCATCATCACGCGGATGCACCTCTTCATCCCGCCGTCGACGTCGAGCTCCCGGGCACAGATAAGGGGAACGTCGCCCAGGCCGATGCCGCGCGCCGCGGTGGCGGGGAACATCGAGTGGATGTCGTCGGTCGCGGTGAACAGGATGCTGATGAGGTCGTCTTTGGCCACGCCGTTGCGTTCGAGCATCGCTTGGACCAGCGCACGGACGCGTTCGGTGACCTGCTCGACAGTGTCGGCGTCGACCGTGGTCGCGCCGCGCAGGGCGCGGACGGCTTGAGGCACCGAGGGGCGAGGTTAGTGAGCCTCGTCGGTGGCAGCGGCCGACAAACCGCGAACCTCGGCTTGCGTGAGCGGTCGCCACTCCCCGGGTTTGAGGCTGCGATCGGTCAGCGAGCCGACCCGGGTGCGCACCAATCGCACGACCGGATGGCCTACGGCGGCGCACATGCGACGGACTTGGCGGTTGCGGCCTTCGTGGATCGTGATGCGGAGCGCGGTCGCGCCGACCGAGCCCACTTTGGCCGGCGCCGTCATGCCGTCGTCCAGCTCAACGCCCTGGCGCAAGCGGCGGAGCGCCGGGGCCGCGGGCGCGCCTTCGACCTCGACCAGGTACTCCTTTTCGACGCCGAAGCTCGGATGGGTGAGGCGGTAGGTGAGGTCACCGTCGTTGGTGAGCACGAGCAGGCCTTCGGTGTCGGCATCGAGGCGACCGACGGGAAAGACGCGGGGCTCGAGGGGAACCAACTCGATCACGGTCGGTCGCCCCTGCGGGTCGGCCGCGGTCGTGACGACACCACGCGGCTTGTTCAGCAGGTAGTAGACGAGCCCGTCGCGGACCGACACGGGTACGCCGTCGACCTCGACGCGGTCGGTGTCGGGGTCGACCCGCTGACCGAGGACCGCAACATCGCCGTTCACGCGGACCCGCCCCGCGGCGATGAGGTCATCACAGGTGCGCCGGCTACCAAAGCCGGCCCGAGCCAAAACCTTCTGAAGCCGCTCCGCCTCGGGCTCCGGGCTCACTAATCCCCGTCGCGCAGGCCGTGCTCCAGCGCCTCGACGACGTCGGCGCCCGGGACGAAGTCGCCCAGGGCCGGCAGGTCGGCGAGGCCGTCGATACCGAGCCGCTCGAGAAACAGCCGCGTGGTGCCGTAGAGGAGGGCCTGGCCGGGGCCGGGATCGCGCCCGACCTCTTCGATGTAGCCGCGGCGCTGGAGCGTGTGGATGACGCTGTCGACGTCGACGCCCCGTATCGACGCGACCTGGGCCCGTGAGACCGGCTGCTTGTAGGCGACGATGGCCAGCGTCTCGAGGGACGCGGCCGACAGCCGCACCGACTGGCCTTCGAGGACAAAGCGCTCGACGTAGGGCGCCAGGTCGGGGTGGCTCTGGAAGCGGTAGCCGCCGGCGACGCGCACGAGAACGAAGCCGCGGTCCTCGGCGTCGTAGGACGCCGCCAGTCCGTCACACAACGCTTCGATGCTGGCCGGCGGCATCTCGAGCAGCTGGGCGAGCAGGCCGATCTCGATCGGCTCGTCGGCGACCATGAGGATCGCTTCGATGGCGCGGCGACTCTCGTCAGCCACTGTATTCCTCGACCTCGATCAGCTCACGGTCCGCAACATCGAGCCAGATCACCGACAGCTCGCCGAACGTCGTCGCCTGCTCGAGCTCGACGGCACCCTGTTTGTACAGCTCGAGGATGGCGAGGAAACGCACGATCACCACGAGCTTCTCGTCGATGCCCGCGGTCAGCTGCCGGAACGTGGCCCGGCCCATACGCGGAAGCTCGACGATGAGTTCGTCGACCGCGTCGCGAACGCTGGCGCGGACCGGCGCGACGTGGTCCAGGTCGACGTGGGGCTGCACCTTGGGCGTGAGGGCGCGAAGGCACGCGGCCCGCAGCTTCTCCGGCGTGACGCCGGTGAGCAGGTCGGGCACCAGCCCGATGAACGGCTCCTCTAGCCCCGCCTGGCGGGCGACCGACCGCTCGGCGCGATTCATAAGCCGTTGCAGCTCGGCGGCGGCGTCCTTGAACGTCTTGCACTCGAGGAGGCGGCTGAGGAGAAGGTCGCGCTCTTCCCAGATCGCCAGCTCCTCGTCGAGCTCACCGTCGTCGCGGCCCGGGAGCAGCCGGCGCGACTTCAGCTCGACGAGCACGGCGGCGATGAGAAGGAACTCGGTGGCGACCTCGAGGTCGAGGTGCGACATGCGGTCGAGATACTCCAAGAACGCGTCGACGATCTGGCCGAGGTTCACCTCGTAGATGTCGACCTGATCCTTGGTGATGAGGTGGAGCAGCAGGTCGAACGGACCTTCGAAGACGGACGTCGACACCTCGTACGGCACCGCCCGAGATTACCGACGGATCGGCCCTAGTCGGCGCATACGCTGGCGGCTCGTGACTCGTGTTCTTTCGGGCATCCAGCCCACCGGCGATCTGCACCTCGGCAACTACGTGGGCGCCGTTCGCCATTGGGCGTCTGACCAGCACGAGCACGACTCCTACTTCTGCGTCGTCGACCTCCACGCCCTCACCGACGATCACGACCCGACCGTCCTGGCCGCCAAGACGCTGGAGGCGGCCGCGCTGGTCCTGGCCGCCGGGCTGGACCCCGATGTGGCGACGATCTTCGTGCAGTCCCACGTCCACGAGCACGCCGAGCTGTCCTGGATTCTCGAATGCGTCGCCTCCTTCGGCGAGCTCAATCGCATGACGCAGTTCAAGGAGAAGAGCCTCGGCAAGGAGTCAGCACGCGTCGGGCTGTTCACCTATCCGGTGCTGATGGCCGCTGACATTCTCCTGTACCAAGCCGATCGGGTCCCGGTCGGTGACGACCAGCGCCAGCACATGGAACTCGCCCGCGACATCGCCACCCGCTTCAATCACCGCTACGGCGACGTCTTCGTCGTGCCGCAAGCGGCGATCCCCCGCGTGGGCGCTCGCATCATGGACCTGCAGGATCCCCTCACCAAGATGTCCAAGTCGCGTAGCTCGCCGCAGGGGAAGGTCAATCTCTTGGAGCCGCCCGAGGTCGTCGCCAAGAAGATCAAGCGGGCGGTGACCGACGTCGAAACCGAGGTTCGCTACGACCCCGAGACCAAGCCGGGGGTGTCGAATCTCCTCGAGCTGCTCGCGGTGGCGACGAACCGTGATCCACAGACCCTGGCTGCGCAATACACGCAGTACGGCCCGCTCAAGGACGACACCGCGGCGGCCGTCGTCGAATTCCTCCGCCCGATGCAGACTCGATTCGCCGAGCTGCTCGACGATCGCGCCTACGTCGAGTCGGTCCTCAAGGCTGGCGCGGCCAAGGCCCAAAGCGTGGCCTCGGTGACGCTGGCCGCCGCCCAGGCCGCGATCGGCCTGCTGCCCGCTTAGTCGTCGTCGGCGGCTTTGAGGGCGGCGCCGATGGCCGGCGCCACGGTCCAGCGCTCCGGCGGGAGGTGGTGTTCGCCGGCCCAGGTCGCGACCAGGGGGCGGGCGCCGGCGTCGGTGAGGAGTCGGGCGCCGATGACGTCGTGTCGCAGGTAGACGGCCATCCGGCCCCGGGCGCGGCCGGCGCCGATGAGCGTCGCGGCCACGCGGGCGAAGGTGCCGAGCCCGGCTTCGACCTTGCCGACGTCGTGGAGCAGGGCGGCGGCGACGACGTCGTCGGCCACGTCCGGCAACCGCCGGGCGACGGCGATCGAGTGGCGCCGATCGGGCGCGGACATGCGTCGCCACAGCGCCAGTTCCGACGGCTCGAGCGCGTTCTCGACAAAGGCGACGCCGTTGCGTCGCGGGCCGGCCGGCCATAGCGAGCCGAGGAAACGGCGAACGAGGTGGCTAGCCGAGCTCACACAATCAGATGAGCCCAGAGATCGATCGCCCGATCGAAGATCTGGTTCAACACACCGGGGACGAGGAACACAACGAGCAACAGCAGGCCCATCGAGTACTGCCGCACGCGCAGGTAACTGGCCCAGAGCCGGACGGGCAGGAACCGCTCGATGACCGCGGAACCGTCGAGCGGTGGCAGCGGGATGAGATTGAACGCGGCGAGCACGACGTTCAGGAGGCCGAACGACAGGAGGATTTCGCTGCCCAGCGGCAACGACGCATACCCGCGGACGAATGCATCCAGCTCGTCGCGCGCGAAGGCGCGGATGAGGACGGCGCTGAACAGGGCGAGGACGATGTTCGTTGCCGGTCCCGCCAGCGCCACCATGAGGCCGTGGTTGCGCGGATCGCGCATCCGGCGCGAGTTGACCGGAACCGGCTTGGCGTAGCCGAACGGTCGCGCGTTGCTCAGGATAAGGATCGTCGGCAGGATGATCGTGCCGAACGGGTCGATGTGGGCGAGCGGGTTGAGGGTGAGCCGCCCGGCCTCCTTGGCGGTCTTGTCGCCGAACAGATAGGCGGCGGCGCCGTGGGAGACCTCGTGCAGGATGATCGACGGCACCAGTACCGCGAGGAACACCAGCGTCTCTTGCGAGATCGACCCGCGCGCGATCGCGTACACGGCGACCCCGGCGAGGAGCGCGACGACGATGAGCTGTTCGCGGTCGAGCTTCAGCGTTGCTCGCTACGGGTCGGCGGCGTCAGCGCTTTGACGCGCAATCGATGCAGAAGCGCGCCGCTGGCTTGGCCTCGAGCCGGGCCGGGGCGATGGGCTTCCCGCAGTTCTCGCACAGGCCGTAGGTGCCTGCCTCGATCTTGCTCAGGGCGGCGACGACCTCGTCGAGCGTCTCCTTGAGCGACGACGCCAACGCCTCGGCCTCGCCCCGTTCGGCGGTGACCTGGCTGGAATCGGCAAAGTTGGAGTCGTAGTCGAGGAGACCCTCTTCGCCGAAGCCCAACTCGGCCAACTGGGCGCGCAAATCGTCGCGCTCGCGCTCCAATTGGGCGCGCAGGTCGGCCGGAGCGAGATCAGTCATGGCGAACAAGCCTACCGCCTAGGTCGCCCGAGACAGTCGGGCACGGGGGTGTGCCTGCTCGTACGCCTGGCGCAACCGGTCGGCCGATACTCGTGTGTAGACCTGGGTCGTCGCGATCGAGGCGTGACCGAGAAGCTCCTGTACGACCCGTATGTCGGCTCCGTGGTCGAGCATGTGCGTCGCGCAGGAGTGGCGCAGCACATGGGGCCAGAGCCGGTCCCGCAGGCCCACCCGGTCGCCGTACCGGCGCAGGATCAGCCAGGCCCCCTGGCGGGTCAGCCGCCGGCCTCGCTGGTTGAGGAACACCGCTTCGGAGTCGTCGCGCGTCGGCCACCGAGCCGGCGCCATGACGGCGCGGCCGGGCGCTTCGAGCCAGGCGGCGAGCGCCTCGCGGGCGAAGCGGCCCACCGGCACGATCCGCTCCTTGCTCCCCTTGCCGAAGGCCCGGAGGACGCCCTCGTCGAGCTGCGAGAGGTCAGGCAGCGACAGCCGCACGAGTTCGGAGATCCGCATCCCGGTGCCGTACAGCAGCTCGAGGATGGCGCGATCGCGGCGGGCGACGGCGTCCTCCCCCACCACCGATCCGAGCAGGCGTTCGATCTCGGCCTCGGTCAGCGCCTTGGGGACGCCCTGCGCGCCCTTGGCGACCTTCACGTGGTCGGTGGGGTCGCCGGCGAACCCGTGCTCGTCGACGGCAAAGCGGTGGAGGCCGCGCACGGCCGCCATCGCTCGCCCGATGCTGCTCGCCTTGCGCCCGGCGTCGCGCAGGTGCGTGACGTAGTCCTGCACGACGGCCTCGGTGACGTCCTTCAGTGCGACGTGATGCTCGCCCAGGTAGGTCTCGTACGCGGTGATGTCGCGTCGGTACGCGGCGACGGTGTTGGCGGCCCGCCGCACGGCGACCCACGCCAGGAACTCCTCGGCTTCGAGCGACAACACAACAGTCACAGGCCGAGCGCTTCGGCGACCGCGGGATTGACGACCCGGCCGTCGACGACGTTGATGCCCTTGGCGAGTGCGGGGTCGAGCCGGGCCGCTTCGGTCACGCCGTGCTCGGCGACCGCGTGCACGTACGGCAGGGTCGCGTTCGTGAGCGCGTAGGTGGACGTATGCGGGACCGCGCCGGGCATGTTGCCCACCGCGTAGTGGATGACGTCGTGCACGACGTAGATGGGGTCGTCGTGCGTCGTCTCGCGCGTCGTCGCCACGCACCCGCCTTGGTCGACGGCAACGTCGACGATCACCGCGCCGCGCTTCATCCCGGCGACCATGTCCTCGGTGACCACCGTGGGGGCTCGGCCACCCGCGACGAGTACCGCCCCGATGACCAGGTCGGCCTCGGCCACGGCGCGGGCAATCGACCCGCGGTTCGACGCCAGCGTCATGATGCGGCCCCGGTGGATCTGGTCGACCCACCTGAGCCGGTCGAGGTTCTTGTCGAGGAGGAGCACCTCGGCTTCCATGCCTTGCGCGATCCACGCCGCGTTCCAGCCGACGTTGCCGGCGCCCAGCACGACGACCCGCGCCGGGCGTACGCCGGGGGCGCCACCGAGCAGCACGCCCCGCCCACCGTTCTCGCGTTCGAGATAGTGCGCGCCGACTTGCGTGGCCATGCGCCCCGCAACTTCGCTCATCGGCGCGAGGAGGGGTAGCGAGTTGTCGGGCAGCTGCACGGTCTCGTACGCCAACGCGGTCACGCCGGCGTCGAGCAGGGCGCGGCCGACGTCCGGATAGGCGGCGAGATGGAGATAGGTGAACAGCACAAGGCCGGGTCGTAGGCGCCCGAGTTCGATGGCCTGTGGTTCCTTGACCTTGACCACCATGTCCGCGCCCCACGCCGCATCGGCGTCCACCAACTCGGCGCCGGCCGCCGTGTAGTCGGCGTCGGGGATCGACGACCCCTCGCCAGCGCCGCGCTCGATGAGCACGCGGTGGCCGGACCCGACCAGCTCGCGTACACCGTCGGGCGTCATGGCCACGCGGGCTTCTTGGATCTTGACCTCGCGCGGGACGCCGACGATCACGACAGCCGGTCCCGCGCCAGGAGAAGTCCGATGATCGACTTGGCGTCGGCGATCTCACCGGCGGCGATCAGGCCGGGCACGTCGGCGAGCGCTACCCGCTCGATCGTCATGTACTGCTCCTCGACGCCATGAGCCTGGACCGCTGTCGTCTCAAGGTCTGACGCCAGGAAGATCGTCATCACCTCATCGGAGAAGCCGGGCGTCATGTACAGCTCGGCCAACTCCTCGACGCGCCCGGCCCGCATGCCGATCTCCTCCTCGAGCTCGCGGCGTGCGGTGGTTTCCGGCGGCTCGCCGGCGACGTCGCGCTTCCCGGCCGGAATCTCGAGCAGATCGCGATCGACCGCGGCGCGGTACTGCCGGACCAGGATCGCCTCGGAACCGTCGACCGGCACCACCGAGACGGCGCCGGGATGGCGGACGATCTCGCGTTGGAACGCTTCACCGTCGGGACTCTCGAAGTCGGCGACGGCGACGCGGAAAACGTGGCCGGCGAACGCCTCGCGCTCAGTGAGCTTGCGAAACCGGGTCAACGTCGAGAAGCCGTGGCGCCCGGCCTTCGGCCCGCTGGAGCGCGGCGGCCACCAGCTCGCGGAACAGCGGATGCGGGCGGGTGGGGCGGCTCTTGAGCTCCGGGTGCGCTTGGGTGCCGACCCAGTAGGGGTGACCGGGGAGTTCGATGAACTCCACGAGCCGGTCGTCGGGCGAGGTGCCCGAGCAGCGCAATCCCGCCTCCTCCAGACGTGACCGGTAGCGAGGGTTGACCTCGTAGCGGTGGCGATGCCGCTCGTAGACGATTTCTTCGCCGTACGCCGAGCGGACCTGCGAACCGTCGGCGAGGCGGGCCGGGTAGGCGCCGAGGCGCATCGTCCCTCCCATGTCGACGACTTCAAGCTGATCGTCCATCAAGTCGATGACCGGATGGGGCGTGGACGAGTCCATCTCGCCCGAGTTGGCGCCGTCGAGGCCGCCGCGGGCCCGGGCGAATTCGATCACCATGGCCTGGAGGCCGAGACAGAGGCCGAGGCACGGGATGTCGTGCTCGCGGGCGAAGCCGGCGGCGGCGATCTTGCCCTCGAAGCCGCGGTGGCCGAACCCACCGGGTATCACGATGGCGTCGAGATCCCGGAGCCGGCCTTCGCCGAGCAGGCCGGTGACCTCCTCGGCCTGGATCCAGTCGATGTCGACCTTGGCGCCGTGGAAGTACGACGCGTGGCGAAGCGCCTCGACAACCGACAGGTACGCGTCGGTGAGGAGGTACTTTCCGACCAGCCCGATCCGCACCGTGCGCGACGCGGCCTCGACCCGCTCGACCAGCGCTTCCCACTCGCTCAGGTCGCACGGCATCTCGTCGAACCGCAGGACGCGCAGGACGTAGTCGTCGAGGCCCTCTTCGTGGAGGACCAGCGGCAGCTCGTAGAGGTTCGGCGCGTCGACGTTGCTTATGACTGCGTCGATCGGCACGTCGCAGAGGTTCGAGATCTTGCGCTTGAGCGAGGTGGAGATGGGTCGGTCGCTGCGGCACACGATCACGTCGGGTTGGATACCGCGACTCCGCAGTTCGGTGACGGAGTGTTGCGTGGGCTTGGTCTTCTGCTCGCCCGACGGGGCGAGGAACGGCACCAACGTGACGTGGACGTAGCAAACCTGGTCACGACCGATGTCGTTGCGGAACTGACGGATCGCCTCGAGGAACGGGAGGATCTCGATGTCGCCGACGGTGCCGCCGACTTCGGTGATCACGACGTCGATGTCATCGGTCGCGAGGCGGTGAATGCGATCCTTGATCTCGTTCGTGATGTGCGGGATCACCTGCACGGTCTTGCCGAGGAAGTCGCCGCGGCGCTCCTTGGCGATGACGCCGGAGTAGATCGAGCCGGTGGTGGCGTTCGAGTCGCGATGGAGCGCCTCGTCGATGAACCGCTCGTAATGCCCGAGGTCGAGATCGGTCTCGCCCCCGTCGTCGGTGACGAACACTTCGCCGTGTTCGTCGGGATTCATGGTCCCGGGGTCGACGTTGAGATAGGGGTCGAGTTTCTGCATCGTGACCCGCAAGCCACGTGCTTTGAGTAGTCGGCCGAGCGACGCCGCCGTGATCCCTTTGCCCAGGGAGCTCGACACGCCGCCGGTCACGAAGATGTGCTTCGCCACAGGTGAGTCCTCCTGGGGTCCACACGCTACCGCGGCGGGGCCACCGTGCCGTTCATGCCGCCGGACTCAGGAACCTCTCCAAAACCCTGCCGACGACCGGTTTGGGTAGTTCTCAAGGCCGAGTTCTAGGTTTTGGAGAGGTTCCTAGGTGGGGGCAGTCAGCGTGACGGCCCGCACGAAGCGTGTCGCGTAGGGCCCGTTGCGCGTGTGGGGCGGCGCGCTCGACACGATCGCCGCCGTGCCGCGGGGCGACACCGACCAGACGTTGGTCCACTTCGCGAGCTTCCCGATGCGCGCCCGCCGTCCCGACTGGAGCACGACCCACACCGCGACGACGCCATCGTCGGCGGTGGTCGCATAGACGGGCTGGACACCGAGCACTACGCCAACCGGCTCGGCGACCTCTGATGCTCGCGAGATTTGCCGCGTCTGACCCGACGACAGAGTGCGCTCCATCACCGCGACGTCCGTGCCGGTGGCGCTCGCGTACACCAGCCGGTCATCGTCGAGGAAGACGGGCATCTCTTCGTCGGCGTCCTCCGTGTCGGTGAGGACGCTCACGTGGCCCGACGTCAGCTCGATGAGGACAAGGTCGTGGCGCCGGTGTCCGCCGATCGGGTCCCGAGCCTCGCGGACGGCAACGGCGCGGGCGCCGCGACGGTCGACGGCGAGGCCAAAGCCGAAGCCGACCGCGAACGGTTCGTCGAGACGGGCCACGCCCTTCACCGCCCCATCGAGAGTGAGGACCGTCAGCTGCTGCATCGTCGCCGGCCCTTCGGCGATCAGCAGAGAGCGCGAGTCCGGCATCCAGGCGGCGTCGACCGCGGCTGACTCGGCCGGCGTGACGAGTTGCACGTGGCCGTGGCGCAGCACGCCGACCCCGTTCGCGTTGATGGCGGCGACGAGGGACCCGTCGGGGCTGAAGATGCCGCGGTGGACGCCGGCGTCGATCGCGCCATCGGGGCCGAACGCGTCGGCTGCCTCTCCCCCGATGGCGATCCGCGGCGACGTGTCGGTGGTGCTGGTGACGTACACACCAACGGCGACAGCGATCACGGCGAGGAGCAGCCCGATCACGAGCCGCGACCGGGCGCGGCTCACTTGCGGCCCAGGTTGTCCGCCCAGCGCAGGGGCGCGGCCCGCTCGATCACGCGACTGAATGAGACGACTTCACTTGCGACCGTCGCGCCGACCAAGGCCACGAGCACGACCACCCGCACCGTGAGCGACGACGTGGCCACCACGCCGAGGCCGAGGGCGGCGCCGATCACGTTGGCGCCGGCATCGCCGAGCATCACCCGCTCATGGAGGTCGTCGAGAAGCAGACCCAACGCGCCGCCCACAACGATGGCCACCGGCGTGAGCTCGACCGCGCCGGTGGAGGCCAGCGCCAGCACGACGAACAGCAGCGTGGCCACCTTGGTCGCCCGTCCGGGTGCCCGGTCGAACAGGTTGCCGAGGTTGGCCGCCAACGCGACGAGTGCGGCGTCGACCACGAAGGGACCGAAGGAGTCGTGCGCGAACGGAGCCACCGCCACCGCGGCCACTGCCGCGCCGGCCGTCAACTTGAGCGCGCCCGTGGTGAGCCGACCGGTTTCGACGAGGGCACCGACGTGGCCGCGCAGCCCGCGGGCGTCGGCGGTGCCGGCGATGTCGTCGAGCAGGCCGACCAGACCGAAGCCGAGCGCGGCGACGACGACCCCGGCGCGCGCCGCAGTGAGGCCGCGGTCACCGATGCCGGCCGCCCCCGCGGTGAGTCGCGCCGCCTCGGCGAAGAGCGCTACGAGCGCGACGAGCAGCCCGCCGGCGGTCGGGAGCACGCGGTCTCGGTAGTTGAGGCGCTGGAAGACCGGCGACGCGAACACCGGCCCCAGCAGGAGCCACAGCAACCGCGCGCCGAGAAAACCGACGATGACGGCGAGGAGGAGCGTCACCGGTCGTCGAGGTTGGTAGTGACCAGGAGGTACGTGAGATACGGCAACACCACCGCCAGCATCATGGCGGGAACCGCTACCCCGGAATCGTTGACCGCAAAACCCAGCAGCCCGGCGAGGAGTCCACCGATCAAACAGGCGCGGAGCCCGGGCACCCGCTGCTGGATCTCGCGCAGAAGACCGGGCGGGCGGGCGGCGAGGAAGATGAAGAACCCGAGGGCGACGGGGATGATGAGCGTCCAGATCGACGACGTGAGGATGTGCAGGTTCGACAGCAGCTTGCGTTGGAGCACGTCGCCCAGGTCGCCGGGATTGGCGACGAGACGGCCTAGGTGCGTGCGACTGGATGGGGGCCGGGCCAGATCGGCGAGGGCGAACGCAGTGAGGGCGGCAATCGTTCCGGCGGCGGCGAGCAGCCACTTACGCCAGCTGATCTGCCAACCCCGCAACAGCGCAGCCACTGCGAAAAACGCCGGGCCACTGGCGAGAACGCCACCAACGTCGGCACCCCAAGGTGGCGCGCCGTCGACCAGTAGCGCGACGCCGAGCACGCCGCCGACGACGACTGGCGTCCACCGGCGCGAACGCCACAGCGCCCAGGCGACCGTCGCCGTCACGATCGACGTCATGGCGAGCAGGCCATACGCCAGGTTGCCGAACCCGGAGAACCGCCCGGCGACAATCGGTGAGTACCCGAACACCGTGTCGAGTTGCAGCCGGCCACCGAGGACGACGTCGACGATCAGCAGGACGAACGTGGCCGCGATCAACACCGCCGGTGGCAACACCGCGTGGCGTCGCCGCAGCGGCCAGACCACGGCCGCGAGGCCCGCGGCCGCGCCGAGCAGCACCGCCACGTAGCCCCCGATGCCGAGGTGGTCGTAGCGGAACAATCCGGAGAGGAAGCCGAGTAGCGGCATAGCCAGCACGACGAGGGCGAGGTACGCGATGGTCGCGCCAGTGCGGCTGGATCGCCGGCGCAGCAGCGCGACGACGCCCGCCGCGTACACCAGCACTTGGAAGGCGACGAAAACGACCGACACCGGCCCGGTGGCCCGGTCGCGGAAGAGGGCGCGGGTGTTATCGGTTGCCAGCTTCCGGGCCGTGGTGACCGTCGGCGCTCCCCCGCCGCGCGACGTGATCGGCGTGCCGTTCATCGCCTTCGGTGCGGTGATGCCGAGCGCGTCGAGCACGGTCGGCGCCACGTCGGGCAACGTCACATAGCCGGCGCGCCGCGTCGTACCACTGCGCGCCAGGCCGGGCGTGACGCCGGGACCCGCCACCGCGCCGATGCCGAGTTGCTCGCCGGTTCGGGGCGCGGCCGGCGTGGTCACCAGGATCAAAGTGCGCGCCGGATCGACGACGGCCAGTGCGCGACTCAGGATGTCGTCGCTGAGCTGAAGGGCATGGGCACGGTTGGCCCGGCGGACGTCGGCCGTACTGAAGCTTCCATAGGCATCGGCGCGTTCGAGGTCGCTGAGTTCGAGCAGGACGACGTCGCTCTGTGGCCAGGCCGTTGCGAATGCGGCGGCCGTCGCATCCGGGTCGAGCCGGCGCCCGAACGGCGCCGCATCGTCGGCCACCAGTAATCGTGAGCTGACGGTGCCGTTGTCAATGCGACCCAGGTTGTCCATGACCGCGAACGCCGCCTCGCGATGCAGGCCACCGTCAGGGAGCAGCGTTGTGGACGCATCGGCGTCGGCGTTGGCGATCACCGCGGTGCGCCGCCGGTGCCGCTGCAGCGACTTGCCGAGCTCGCCCAGGCGCGACCCGTACAACAACCGGCTGTTGCGGCGGCGGGAGTCGGCGAGGCCCAACTCGAGGACGTTGCCGCGCGGCAACGCACCGACGCGACGCAGGTACACGTCGGCGGCCCGCGAATCTTCGAACGACTCGTCGGCATCGATGGCGTTTCCCGCGGTGACGTCGACCACCGACGCGCGGTTGCCCGCGCCGATGGTCGCGTACCCCTCGCCGAGGGTGGTGCGGGCGCTGACTGTTCGCAGGCTCATGGACGCGACCGCGCTCCGCTGAAGGAGTTGCAGCAACGCCGGAGGCCGCTCGGTCGCGACGGTGTCCCATGTGAGTCGCGGGACTGAGACGATCAGGACCTTGTCGACGCGTCGCGTCGCGCTGGCCGCGTGGGCCGGCGCGGCCGCACCAAGAACGAGGCCAACTGCCAATACACCAAGCGCGACTCGTCTCATGGCGTTTCCAGGCTCGCGCGGTAGGTGTGCTCGACAAGGGACACCCGGTCCTCGCCGTCGGCGGCGCGCGCTCGTACTTGGCCGGCGGCAGCGCGCCGCGCCGCCTCGACCGGATCGCGGAGGGCCGCGATCAGCGCGTGGGCCAGGGCGCCCGGATCGTCGATGGGCACGAGCCAGCCGGTCTCGCCGTCGGTGACCAGGTCGGTGACGATCCCAACGGGCGTGGCCACAATCGGTCGCCCGAGAAGCATGGCTTCGCTGAGGACGAGCGGGCCTGACTCCCACCGCGACGGGATGGCCACCACATCGGCGGCGGCCAGCGCGTCGGCCGCCGGATTGATGGGGCCAATGAGGCGGACGGCGTCGCCGACCCCGAGGGCCGCGGCCTGGGCCAGCAGCTCGGTAAGCAAGCCCCCTTCGCCGATGATGACGACGTTGGCGCCCGGCACCGCGCTGAGGATCTCGGGGGTCGCAGCAATGAGGACGTCGAGTCCCTTCTGGTGGTGCAGCCGGGCGACCGTCACGACCATCGGCGTGCCCGCCCCGACCCCGAGGCTGGTTCGCACTGAGGCTGGTGAGTTTTGCGCGGTTGGTGCCGCGCCGAAGGCCTTGATCACGACAGTGTCCGTTGCGATGGAGTCGGCGATCGCGGGTGACACCGCGATCACACGGTTGACCCGCCGGGGCAGCCACCGTTCGAGCGCGCGCTGCAACCGGGCCGAGCGACCGGCGACCTCGGGCAGGACCACGTTGTGGATCGTGAGCACCAAGGCAGGGCGGCGGCGGAACCCCCGCGTCAGTACGGCCACCCAGCCCGCGGTGAGCCCGTGGGCGTGAACGATGTCGTACCGAGCAAGGAGTCGGCGCAGCGCGCGTCGCGCCGCCGGCACGCCCCGCACCGAGAACCCGGCGGGCACCGGAACCTCGTGGTCGAGGGGCCGTAATCCGTCGAGCACGCCAGCCGGGCCGGCGGTGTCGACGCGCCACCCGCGTTCCTCGAGTTCGCCGGCGAGGAACGCGACGTGCCGGCGTATGCCACCGGTCGACGGTCCGAGGAGTTGGAGGACGCGCCGGGCGGGCGCGGCGTCAACCACGGGGCGCGAGCAACTCGGGCAACACGTGAGCACCGGCCGGGCGCAGGACGAGCCGCGCCGCCACGAGCGTGAGCCCACCGGCCAGCGTGGCCAGGACGACGGTGACGAGAGCGCCCGCGCGGCCCGACGGCGTGACCGTGTGGTTGACGGCAACCATCACGGCGCCGGTGAGCGCGGCGGCGACGGCGTGGCTCGCGACCGTGCGACCGAGCGCGGCGAGGCCGACGCGGTGTCGGATCGCCAGCGCGGCGAGCAACGCGGCACCGCCGACCAGGTACACCGCTGAGTGGATCGCGGCGAGGAGGCCGACTGTGGGGTGAGCGGCGGCGGCAAAAGCGACGACCATTGCCGCGCTCCCGGCGAGGACGACGACGGCATTGGCGACGGCGGGCGTGCGGGCGTCGTGCAACGCATAGAACGCGCGCGTGAGGAACAGGAACGCCCCGTAGCCGACGATTCCCACTGCGAACCCGCGCAGCGCCCCGGCGACCGCGCCGGCGCTGTGCGCGCTGGCGCCGTAGAGGACGAGTCGGGCAACCGGATGCGCCAGGGCAAACAGTGCAGCGGCCGACGCCAGACCGAAGAACGCGATCGCATCTATCCCCCGTGTGATCGACTCGCCGAAGCCGTCCCAGTCGCCCACGCCGGTTTGCCGCGACAACCGCGGGAAGAGCGCGGTGAGGGCGGGCACGGCGAACAGCGCGTGGGGCAGGAGGAACAGCGTGAACCCGACCTGGTACGCGACCACGCCGCCTTCGATGCGATTGGCGAGCAGCAGGACGACGACGAGCAGCACCTGCGTCAAGGCGAGGTAGATCGCCGCCCACGCGCCCTGCCGCGCCAGCCGCCGCACTGCGGGATGGTGCCGGTCGAGATTGGGCCGCAGGGTAAAGCCGACGCGCCGCGCCGCGATCACCGGGACCGCGCAGAACGCGATCACCGCCGCGGTGGTGCCGCCGGCGAGAACCAGCTTCTGCGCGAGCGTGAGGTCGAGCGACGGGGCCGCGCCGTGCCGGAGGACGCGAAACGCGGCGTAGGCGCCGATCACGACGACGTTGTTCACGATGGGCGCGGCCACCGGCACGACGAAGCGGCCCTTGGCGTTGAGCGCCGCGGTGGCGACCGTGCCCGCCGCGTAGAACACGGTTTGCGGCAGGAAGAAAACCAGGAACAGGACGCCGAGACGGACCTGCGCGTCACGAACCGCGGGATCGCTGACGCCCGACACCAGGCCGCGCATGATCAGCGGGCTCAGGAGGATGCCGAGCAGTGACAGCGCGGCGAGCACCACGCCGGCGAGTCCGAGCACCGCGCCGGCCACGTGATCGGCGTCTTCGGTCGTCTCGCTGTCGACGAGCCGGACCAACGTCGGGATGAGCACGGCCTGCAACGCGCCCGCCGCGAGCAGCTCGAACAAGACGTTCGGGATCGTGTTGGCCGACTGGTAGGTGTTGCCGAGAAACGTCGTGCCCAGTACTGCGGCGACGACGACGATCCGCGCGAACCCGGTCACCCGCGACACGGCGGTCAGGGCGGTCATGGCCGCCGTCGATCGCGCTAGGTGAAGGTCGCCCTCCGGCTCATGCGCCTCGACCATCAGGGGATGTCGGGAATCAGGCGGGTCGCGCCGGTGCCGACCCCGTAGTGCCCGAGCCGCCCGTCGCTCATCTGGCGCAACGCCAGCACCACCGCCACCCGACCGACGTAGATGTCGAGATCATCGACGGTGGACGCCTTCAGGTCCGGCTCACCGCGAAGCAGCCCGACGAATTGGGCGCGGACTGCGGGGCTGCCGGGCTTGGCGTCGCGACCGGCCTCGGCCCCGACGACGCGCGACGGCGCCAGTCGGGCGAGCTCGTCGACGAGCGGTTGGGCTAGCTCATTGTTCGGCGCGGCCGCCTTCCCGTCGGCGACCACGACGAATCGCGCTGCCGCGGTAGTGAGGTTCGCGGGCCCGACCGTCGCCCCGCCCGGGGCTTCGGCGCGGGCATACCCCTTGTCGACCAGCGCACCGAGCGGGGCCAGCGCAGTGGTCGATGTCAACGCCGCCGCGACCTGCGACGCGACGAGCCGACGAAGGTCGGCGGGACGCGCCGTCGGCGCGTCGGTCAGGGTGCGCAGGGCGGTGACATCGTCGTTGTCGCGGAGCGCGAGTTTGGCGTTGAGCCACAACGTGCCCTGGAGCGTCGCGTTGGCGGCGACCAGCGATTGCCGCATGGCGTCGAGCGACCCCTTGTCGGATCCTTCGACGACGACGACCACGACCGACACGCCGGAAAGCCGACCGGCGAGAAGTTGGTCGCCGGTCTGGCCGGCGAACTGGTTCCAGCGGTTGACCTCGGCGCGCAGCTGATCGTTTTGCTGGTTGGTCTCGTCGCTGTGGCGCTTGACGGTGTCCAGGCGGCTTTCGAGCAGGCTCACCGTCGCCCGGTCGACCACCGTGGCGCCCATGGCGATGCCGATTGCGAGCGCGAGGAACACCGCGGTCAGCGAGACGAGGTGGAACCGGAACGAGACCATGTCAGTGCGTGATCGAGTGCCAGAAGTCGCTGAGGATCAGCCAGAAGCTGTGCACGAAGACCCTCGGCACTGCGAAGACCACGATAGCGAGCAAGGCGAACACCGCGGCGACGAGGAAGAACGTCATGTCGCGCTTGCGAATGCGGCCTTGGTACAGCCGGCTCACGCCCTTGGCGTCGACGAGGATCGGGCCGACCTTGAGTCGCACGAGGAACGTCGACGCCATACCGGCCCGGCCCTTGTCCAGGAAGTCGACCATCGATGCGTGGGTGCCGACGGCGACGATCAGTTCGGCGCCCAGCTCGTAGGCCAGGAGCATGGCGACGTCCTCGCTGGTACCCGGCGCCTCGATCGTGACGTATTCCAGGCCGAGTTGGTCGAGGCGCGCCGCTCCGGGCGCGTTCCCGCCCGCGTAGGCGTGCACCGCGAGCTTGGCGCCGGTGTGCAGCGCCTGCGTCGAGACCGAGTCGAAGTCACCGATGATGAGGTCCGGAGTGAACCCGACGTCGAGGAGCGCGTCGGCCCCACCGTCGACCGCGACGAGGACCGGCTTCATCTCGTTCACGTAGCTGCGCAGGTGCGCAAGGTCGCTGCGGTAGTCCGCGCCGCGCACGACGACCAGCGCGTGGCGGTGCCGGAACGTGACGCCGGCATCGGGGAAGTCGGGCGGCTCGACGACGAAGTGGCGCTCGCGCCGCATGTACTCGAGCGTGTTCTCGGCGAAGCGTTCGAGTTCCTCACCCAAGCTGCCCTTGGCCGCTTCGTACTCGGCCTCCAGCGTGCCGAGACTCTGGCGCGCGCCCTTGGCGACCAGTTCACCGTTGAGCCACACCTCGTCGCCTTCGACGCGTATGAGCTGGCCGTCGTGCACGCGGTCCAGCAACTCGGTTCCCGCGCAGTCGACCAATGGGATGCCCGCCGCCGCGATGAGGAGCGGGCCGACGTTGGGATACCGGCCGGAGATGCACGCGGCGGCGTTGACCACCGCGGCCGGTCGGGCCCGCACGAGGTTCTCGGCGGCGATCCGGTCGAGGTCTTCGTGATCGATGATCGCGATCTCGCCAGCTTGTATCCGCTCGAGGAGGCGCTTGGTACGGCGGTCGACGCGCGCCCGGCCCGCGGTCGGGACGAGGACGGGCTCGGTGCTCATCAGCGCGCCCGCTCGCGCCGGGCGGCGGTCAATAGCTCGGCAGCGTGGTCACGACCGGTGGCGCTCTCCGGCAGTCCTGACAACATGCGCGTCAGCTCGCCGACCCGGCCGGCGTCGTCGAGTGTTTCGGCGGTCGCCGCGGTCCGGGCCCCGCTTGCGCCCTTGACGATCGCAACGTGATGGTCCGCGAAGGCGGCGACCTGTGGCAGGTGCGTGACGACGAGCACCTGGTGGTCACCGGCCAAGTCGGCCAGCGCCCGGCCGACCGCGACCGCGGCTTGGCCGCCGACGCCGGCGTCGACCTCGTCAAAGATCAGCGTGGGCACGGTGGTGTCACGGAGGACGAGCCGCAGGGCGAGCATCGAGCGGGCGAGCTCACCGCCCGATGCGACCTTGGCGAGTGGCCGCTCGGGCTCGCCAGGGTTGGCCGACAGCAGGAACGTCACGTCGTCGGCGGTGGCATCGGCCCCGGTGTCGATCGAGAACGACGCGCCGGCCAGCGCCAGCTCCGGGAGTTGGGTCATCACCGCATCGGCCAGACCGGGCGCGTGGTGCCGTCGGGCCCGGCCCAATTCGGCCTCGGCCTCGGCCAGCCGCGCCGCCGCCGCCAATCGTTCGTCTTCCAACGCGGCGGCCCGACCTTCGTAACCTTCGAGGTCCTCGAGCCGGGCAGTCGCCTCGGCCGCGAATGCGATGACGTCGGCCAATGACTCGCCGTACTTGCGGCGCAAGGCGGTGAGCAGTTGGCGGCGCGACTGCACGGCAACGAGACGTTCCGGGTCGTCCTGCAACTCGTCGCCCAGGGCGCGCAACTCGGCGGCCACGTCGGTGAGGTCGGCGACGATGCCGCGGAGCCGCTCGGCGTGGGCCGCGAACGGGCGGCGCGCCGCGACCTCGGCGAGGGCGGTGGCCACGACGTCGGCCGCGCCGCCTTCGTCGCCCAACGCGGTCCACGCGGCTGCCGCCGCCGCCCGATGGGCGCCGACGTCGGCCAGGCGTTCCTCCTCGGCGGCCAGGAGGTCGTCTTCGTCGGCCGACTCGATGTGGGCGGCGGACAGCTCCTCGACTTGGTATCGCAGGAGGTCGAGCTCGCGGGCCCGGCTACGCGTGTCGCCCCCGAGTCGCGCCAGCTCGGCGTCGATGCGGGCCAGGTCGGCGCGGGCATCGGCCCGGGCCGACAGGTCGATCTGGCCGAAGCGGTCGAGCGCGGCGCGCTGCACGCCGGCGGCGAGGAGGGACTGGTGGGTGTGCTGGCCGTGGAGGTCAACGAGGGCGTGGCCAGCGTCGGCCAGCTGGGCGACCGGTGCCATGCGGCCGTCGACGTAGGCGCGCGACCGGCCCTGCGCCGGGATCGCCCGCGCCAACACCAACTCGCCGTCGGGCGTCTCGAACCGTCCTTCGATCGACGCTTCGTCGGCGCCGGCGCGCACGCGGGCCGGGTCGCTGCGGCCGCCGACCAGCAACTCAATCGCCTCGACGACGAGCGTCTTGCCGGCGCCGGTCTCACCGGTGATCGCCGTCATGCCCGGGCCCAGGGTGAGGTGGAGGTCGTCGATGACGCCGAGCGCGCGCACGCGCAGTTCGGTGAGCATCAGGGCGACGTCACCGGTCGGCCAGTCCGAACTTCCGCTTCAGGATGCCGTGGAAATCGCGAGCGCCGAACGTGACGAGGCGTACGTCGTGGTCGCCGGCGCGGCAGCCGACCGCGTCGCCGGGCGTGAGCTCACCGAGTTGGCGCCCGTCGACGACGAGAACGGCCGGCGGGCCGTCGATGAGCTCGAGCGTGATCGACTCGTCCGCGCCCAACACCATCGATCGGTCGAACAGCATGTGGGCCGACACCGGCGTGAGCACGAGGGCGCGATGTGTCGGCGACACGATTGGGCCGCGCGCCGACAGGTTGTACGCGGTGGAACCGGTCGGCGTCGCCACGATGAGCCCGTCGGCCGCGTAGGTCGTGAACGGTCGGTCGTTGAGGG
This sequence comes from Acidimicrobiales bacterium, assembly GCA_035649535.1. Classification (GTDB taxonomy): domain Bacteria; phylum Actinomycetota; class Acidimicrobiia; order Acidimicrobiales; family JACDEA01; genus JACDEA01. The sequence goes on from DASRJI010000171.1 coordinate 22,478, forward strand.
CCACGGCGACGCGCACGGTGTGACCCGACACCGTCTTCTCGACGACCGCCTCGTTGAGCGCGTGGTGCGTGACGCCGGCAAACGTGACGGCGAGCGTCATCCGTGTTTCGACGCGGTGGTCGCCGCGCAGCACGCGCTCGACCGCTGCTTGCGCGTCGGGGCCGTCGACCTCGGTCAGGTAGCCGAGGTGGCCAACGTTGACCCCGAGTACGGGAACGCCCGCGGCAGCAACCATCTCAACGGTGCGCAGCATGGTGCCGTCGCCGCCGAGGCTCACGGCGAGATCGAGTCCCCGCGTGAGTTCGCTCGCGGGGATGGCCCACTCGCCCAGGCCGGTGGCGTGCGCGTCGGCTTCGGGCACCCGAACGGTGTGGCCACCGGTCAGCAGCTCGCCGGTCAAGCGTTTCGCCAGCGCGGCGGCTTCCGGGCGCAGGTGGTGCGGGATCAGAGCGACGACAGCCACGGTCCGTCCGTCCTCAGCCCGCGTGCTGCTTGGCCGCTTCGACGACTGCGGCCAGGTCGACGGTGGGCGCCCCAGGCCCGGCACCCGGCCGGGCGTGGACCAGGAACTCGACGTTGCCATCAGCGCCAAGGAGGGGCGACACCATGGCGTCCATCATGACGGCTCCGTGCGTGACGATCGAGGACGCGACGTCGTCGAGGACGCGTTGCCAGATGAGCGGATCACGAATCACACCGCGGCCGCGGCTCGCTTCGACGCGCCCGGCCTCGAATTGGGGCTTCACCAGGAGCACGGCGTCGGCGCTCGGCGCCGCGAGCCGTTGAAGCAACGCGGGGAACACCGTCCGGAGGGAGATGAAGGCGAGGTCGGCGACGATGACGGCGAACGCCACCCCACCGGCCGCCTCCAGATCGAGGTGGCGGATGTTCGTCCGTTCGAGGTTGGTGACGCGCTCATCGCCGCGCAGGCGCTCGTGGAGTTGGCCGTGGCCGACATCCACCGCGACCACGTGCGTTGCGCCGCGCTGGAGCAAGCAGTCGGTGAAGCCACCAGTGGACGCGCCGGCGTCGAGGGCGCGGCGGCCCGCGACCGGGACCGCGAATCGATCGATCGCCGCGGCCAGCTTCTCGCCGCCGCGACTGACGAACGGCGCCGCCGGACCGACGAGGCGCACTGCGTCGCCTGCGAGCACGAGCCGTGCCGGTGAGTCGGCGACAGCACCGCCGACGAGGACCCGGCCGCCCGCGATGGCGGCTTGGGCTTCGGACCGGCTCGACGCCAGCCCGCGACGAACCAGCTCGGTGTCGAGCCGGCGCCGGGCCGTCAGGCCTTCTTGGCTGCCGCCGCCTTCGGCGCTGCCTTCTTGGCCGCGCCGCCCGACTTGGCCAGACGGTCGATCTTGGCCTCGAGCTTGGCCAGGTCGGCCTTGGTCGCCACGCCGAGGGTGCCGAGCTGCTGGCTCAGTTCCTTCCGCACGGTCTTGACCAGCTCCTCGGTGTTCTTGCGGCTGCGATCGAGAAGGTCTTCGATCCGCTGCTGTCGCTGTTCTCGTTGGACCTCGCCCGCTCGGATGAGCTCCTTCACGATGCTCTCGGCACGAGACCGGGTGAGCTGCGAGAACTCCATCCCCGCGTCGAGGTACCGCTTCCACAGGTCGCTCTGGGGCATTCCTGAACTTTACGCAAACCGACCCGGTGCTTGCAAAAGTTCGCACCTCGCGGGGGTAGCGTAGGCACCTCGATGCTCCCGCTGCGTGACGACAACCCCACCCGCCGCACGGCGTGGATGACCTGGGTGCTGATCGGTGCGTGCGTCTTCGTCTACTTCGGTGTGCAGCGCGGCCACGCCGGCAACGCCGTTGATCCGCAGACTGAGCAGGTCCAGGAGGTCAAGTTCACGCTGGGCCACGCAGCTATCCCCCGCGAGCTGGTCAAGCGGCGTCCGCTGACTCGCGACGAGGTGGCGGCCGAGTTCGGGCCGACCGCGCCGGCTGCGGTCTGCGACACGGCGGGCCCCGCGGTCGTGAGCGCGACGCCGTCGTGCGAGAGCGGGAAGAACATCTACCTCGCGCTCCTTTTCACAATGTTCCTGCACGGCAGCCTCGTGCACCTCGGGGGCAACATGCTGTTTCTCTGGGTGTTCGGCAACAACATCGAGGACGCGCGCGGGCCCTGGCGCTACCTCGCCTTCTACCTCGTCGCCGGATTGGTGGCGACCTTGGCCCACGTCGCGATCGATCCCAACAGCGCGGTGCCCGTGGTCGGCGCGTCGGGCGCCATCGCCGGCGTCATGGGCGCGTACATCGTGCTCTATCCGAACGCGCCGATCCTCACCCTCATCTTCGTCATCATCCCGTTGTTCCGCCGCATCTCCGCGAAGTGGGTACTCGGCTTCTGGTTCGCGTCGCAGTTCCTTCTCACCCAACCGGGTGTCGCGTGGGCCGCGCACGTGGGCGGGTTCGCATTCGGCGTTCTCGCCGGCCTTTTGTGGCGAGCTACCGGCGGCGCGTCGCGCCGAGCGCCGGCGCGGCAGCCGGCGCACTGAGCGACCGTCGTCAGTGGCCGTGAGCGGCGACGACACCCGCGAGGTCGTCACTGACGATGTCGGGCGCCGGGTCGACGGGCAGGTCAGTCGCGCTGGTGACACCGGTGAGTACGAGGGCGAAGCGGGCGTCGAGCACGCGCGCCAGACGGCCGTCGGTAGACGGGCGATCGCCGACGACGACCTCGACCCGACCGACGCGTTCGGTGAGCAGCGCGGCGACCGGCCGGTTGGGCTTTCCGGCCAACTCGGGGTCGGCGCCGGTCGCGTAGGCCACCGCGGCGAGCAGGGCCCCGCCGCCGGGAATCGGTCCGGTCGGCGTGGGATACGTCGGGTCCGCGTTGGTACCGATAAGGCGGGCACCGTTGAAAACGGCGCGCGACGCGGCGGTCAACCGCTCGTAGTCGAAGTCCTGGTGGAAGCCGACGATGACGGCGTCGACCCGGCCGCTGCGGACGGCGCGAACGCCCCGGCGGGTCAGCGCCTCGGTCACGCCGGCGCCCGCGCACACCAGCGCGGACGTTCCCGGCTCGAGCATGGACGCCGCCGCCTGGGCCGAGGTGATGATGTCGGCGTCGCCGGCCGGCACGCCGATCTGGCGCAGCCGGGCGAGGTGCTCCGAGACGGTCGGCGCCGAGTTGTTCGTGAGGAAGACGACCTTGGTCCCCTGGTTGCGCAACCGGGCCACCGCGTTGGCCGCGCCCGGGATGGCGATGCCATCGAGCCACAGCACACCGTCGAGATCGAGGACCCACGCCACCGGCGCCATCCTGTCAGAGCGATTGGTCGCACCTTTGCGGTCGCCGCCGCGCTGGTGGTGTTGATCGCGGTAGTCGACCTCGGCCGGGCGGCCCGCGACGTCTGGCAATTGGGCCGCGCCGACGCGCCGCCGAGCGCGGCGGTGCTGACGGCGACCGGACGGGCGCATGTGCTCCGCCGTGTCGACGCGCTGGCGGCGGCGGCGCGGCGGGTTGACGCCCGGGTGCGCCGATCGCCGCTCCTCGCCCTTCCCGGCGTGCGCGGCTGGACCCGGCGAACGGCCGCTCGAACAGTGATGGCGACCACCTCCGTGCAACGGGCGGCCTACGCCGGCGACGCGCTCGTCCGCGGCGCGGGCCCGGTGACGCCGGCGGCCCTCGATGGCCTCGCCCGCCGCCTCGACCAGGCCGCCACCCGCGTGGCGGTGGTACCGACTGGGTCCGAGGCCGCCGCCAAACTGCACCGCGCCGCGGGCGACGTGTGGGTTGTGGGAGGACTGCTCGGCGGCAACCAGCCCCGCCGCTACCTCGTCGCCCTCCAGAACAACGCCGAGATGCGCGACCAGGGCATGGTCCTGTCGTACGCCGAGATCACCGTTGACGCCGGTCATTTCACCCTCGGCCGCCATGGCTCGGTCGTCGACCTGCGGCTCGAACAGCCCGCGGCGATCGCGGTACCCAACGGCGCGGCATCGGCGTTCGGGCCCATCGGACTCAATCAGTTGTGGGAGTCGGTCAACGCGACCGCTGACTTTCCGTGGACGGCGCGGGCCATGGCCGCGATGTACGAGCAGGCCACAGGTCGGGCGGTCGACGGCGTGTGGACGCTCGACGTGCCGGCGCTGGCGCGCCTGTTGCGAGCAACCGGACCAATCAATGTCGACGGCCTGTCCCGTCCGCTGACCTCGGCATCGGCCGCCTCGGTCCTTCTGCACGACATTTACGACGGCGTCGCGCCGGCGCAGGACGGCGACCGCCGGCGGGTCCTGGCGGGAACGATGGATGCCGTCATGGCGCGTGTCGCCGCCGGCGCCGTCGACCGGTCGGCGGTGGCCGACGCGCTCGTTCGGGGCGTCGCCACCGGGCACGTCCGGGCGTGGAGCCAGCAGCCGGACGAGGCGGACGCCATCGCCCGCTGGGGTGTCGATGGGACGATCGCCCGGGGCGCGCAGCGCGACAACACGTTCCATGTCGCGGTCGAGAACCGGACGGCGACCAAGCTCGACTACTACGTCGACGTGAACACCGACGTGCGGGTTCGCGTGACCGCGCACGGCACGGCGCTTGTCCGCACGACGATCGACCTCCGCAATAGCGCGCCGGTCGGCGCGGCGCCGTCGTACCAACTGGGGCCCGACGGGTACGGCGGCGTGTCGACGCCGGGCGACTACATCGGCTGGGTCCTGGTGTGGGCTCCCGAGGGTGCGGTCCAGCCGGGCGCGGTGCCCGATGCTGGGTTGCAGCTCGCGCAGCAGACCGTCGTCGTGGGCGCCGGGCAACACCGGCGCGTGACCTTCGAGACTGCGATCCCCGACGCCGGCGGTCGCGACCTTGACCTGCGGTTCGTGCCGCAGCCGCGGTTGCACGCGGGACGACTCGACGTCAACGCCTCCGGCACGCACTGGGGTGGATCGTGGGACCGAACCGTGCGGGTAAGGTTCGCCGCGCCGGTCTCCGGGACCGGCCCCCTATCGATGCGCTGGTTTCTCGCCCTCACCACCCTGCTGCTCATCGCCGTGTTCGCGCCGGCGTCGCCTTCCCGCGCCCAGCAGTACCCCCCGACGCCGACCTCGACGACTCCCGGCGTGCCGGTCACCAACATCGACGGCAGCTTCGTGACCACGCCCGGCGGGGCGGTGGTCACTCAGGCGCCGCGGCCGACGCCGGGGTCCGGCGGGACCACGCCCGAGGGCAAGCCGATCACGACAACGAGCGCGCCGGTGCGTATCCCCGGTGACATCGTGACGCAGGAGGTGTGCACCTACCGGGCGCGGAGCGAGGTGCGGATTGACGTCAACGGCGCCGCCGCGTCGCGCGTCCTCGCCGATTTCAGCGGCTGCGCCGCTCCCGCAATCACCGTGGCGACGTGCAGCCCGCCTGCGCTGACGATCGCCGATAAGACGATCCCGGCGCGCCTCGGGAGCAACACCGTCTCGTTCAACGGCACCGCGGCCACCGGTCAGCCCGTCAGCCAGGCCGTGCAGATCAGCGTGGCGTGCAAGCGGCCAGTCAAGAAGCGCAATCTCGGACCGGCCGCGCTCGTCGGCGCTGGCGTCGTCGCACTCCTCGCGACGGGCGTCGTCGTCGAGATGCGCAACCGCCGCCGTCTGCGGAGCGCGTGATGCCCGAGCTCCTACCGTTCCGCGGCCTGCGATACAGCGAGGGGCCTGACGTATCCAATCTCGTCGCGCCTCCGTACGACGTCATCGACGAGAAGGAGCGCCGGCGCCTCGAGGAGCGCAGCGAGCACAACGCGGTGCGGGTCGAATTGCCGCAGGACGACGGCGCGACCGATCGCTATACCAACGCGCGCTGTCTGATCGACACCTGGCAACAGACCGGGGTCCTGGCTCGTGACGACGAGCCGACTCTCACTGCGTACCGGATGACATACGGCGACGAGACCGGCGGCGAGCGGCACACGCTCGGCGTGCTCGGCGCGCTGGCGATCGCGGACGGGGCGCTGCTTCCCCACGAGCACACCACGCCCAAGGCCAAGGACGACCGGCTCAATCTGCTCCGCACCTGCCGCACCAATGTGTCGCCGATATGGGGCTTGGCGCCGGCGCCCGGCTTGAGCGCGCTGCTCGCGCCGACGGGCCCGCCCGACGCGGTCGCCGAGGATGAGGACGGCGTGCGGCACGAAGCGTGGACGATCACCGATCCGGACCGGATCGCCAAGATCGCGGCGGCGGCAGGCGCCCAGCCGATCCTCGTCGCCGACGGCCATCACCGCTACGAGGTCGCTCGGGCGTACCGCGAGGAGCGCCGCGCCGCCAACGGCGACCAGCCCGGCGACTACGACGCGGTCTTCGCGTACGTGGTCGAGCTCGACGACGCGCAACTCACCGTCGGCGCCATCCACCGGCTCGTCACGGGTCTGCCGCCGGACTTCGACATCGTCGCCGCCCTCGATCCGTACTTCGCCGCCGAGGCGGTGACAACACCCGACGCGTTGGCGGTCGTGACCCGGTCCGGCGCGTGGCGGCTCACACCGCGTGACCCGGGCGCCCACGACCTCGACTCGAGCCGGGTGGCCGAAGCGCTGTCGGCCTTCCCCGACCACACGCTCACGTACCAGCACGGCCAGGCGACGGTGCTGGGTGCGGTCGCATCGGGCGAGGCCGACGCCGCCTTCTTGTTGCGGCCGGCGACGGTCGATCAGATCGCCGACACCGGCCGCCTCGGTGTGCGGATGCCGCCCAAGACCACGTTCTTCTGGCCCAAGCCCCGCACGGGCATCGTGTTCCGCCCGGTCGAAGACGAATAGGCTCTTCGGCATGAGCGGTTGGCCCAAGTCCGCGTTGTACACCGCCGTGGGGCTTGTCGCCCTGGGCGCCATCGTGATCTTCCTCGCGTGGAATGGCGCGGCGGGCAAGGACTACACGCAAGGGCAGCTCCCCTACGTGATCTCGGGCGGCGTGGGTGGCTTGGCGCTGATCATCAGCGGTCTTGCCGTCGGTGTGGTGCAGGCGTTCCGCCGCGACGCCGCCGAGCTCGGGCAGAAGCTCGACGCGCTGCTCGACGCCGTGCAGGACCAAGGCGCGCAGTCGTCAGCTCCGCGCAGCCGCGCGTCCTAGCCGCCACTCGGTTTCACAGCGCGGCCACCGGCGGCGGGGCGTTGGCCCGGGCGCGACCGAGCCCCGGATGGCGATCGTCGTCGGGTGATACGAAGGCCCGTTTGCCACGACCCTCGACCAACGCCCAGTTCTTACGTGTCTTGAGGTCGTGGTGGTGGCTGCACAGCAGATCGAGCCAGTCCAGCATCGTGACCTTGGTGTCGGCCCAGTCGATGCGGTGATCCCGCTGCAGGCGGGCGACCTGCGAACAGCCCAGCGCCGCACACGTGGGATAGAGCCACTCCAGCGCGCTCTGTTGCTTGGCCGTCGGCGCGCGACCCAGATGGGCGACGCCGGTGAGTCGCTCGCCCTTGGCCAGCACCGCGGCGATGAAGCCCCCGGCCTCGATCGCCTCGTCGATGGCCGAGGGGGCTACCGGCCCGAAGCCGACGAGCTCCATCGCCTCGCCCTCGTGCGGGTAGCCGCGTAGCCAGGCGGCCCAGTCGACCCGGAAGATGATCTTGGCCCGAGCCGGCTTCGACTCCGCGCCACCACCGGATGTCGCCAGGCGCACCAGCGCGTCAGCGGCGTAGGCCTCGCGCTTTTCTCGGCGTCCCGCCCGCCGCGCCGCGTGGAAGATCTCATCGGTCATGGCGTCGATGCTGGCCATGACCCGGGCGATGACCTCGGGGTTGTCGCGCATGCGGAGGTTGCCGGCACCCTCGCGGTCGGTAAACGCCCGCAGGTAGCGCTCGTCGTGGATCCGCCGCCGTCGCGCCTCGAGATCGGGCATCGCCGCCGCTTTGATGCGCGCCGCGTTGTCACGAGTCTCGGCGAGCGACGCGCCGGCCCGGAGCTGGTCGAGCAGCGTCGTCTCGGCGCGAGGATCGGCGGCCGCGGCATCGGCAATCACCGAGGCCTGCTGGGCCGAGACCTCGCCTCGTCGCGCCGCCTCGTTCAACGCGGGCTGGTCGGCCAACCGCTGGGCGGTGTCGATCGCGTCTTTGGCCGCGCCCACTGTC
>DASRJI010000172.1:0-43519 GCA_035649535.1 Acidimicrobiales bacterium
GGGTGTGCGGTCGCTCGTGCTGTGTCGGCCTGATGAGTACAACACGATCACGCCCGAGCTGCGCGACGAGTTGGGCGCGGCGATCGACGCGGCTGACGCCGACTCGCGAGTGCGGGTGATCCTGTTGCGGGCGGAGGGCCCGGCGTTCTGCGCCGGGTACGGCCTCGACTGGTCGACCGCCGCGCAGGCGGCGGCATCGGAACGCACCGACCGGGCGTGGGACTCGGTCGCCGACATGCGGATGATCGGTCGCTTCGTCGATACGTACATGAAGCTCTGGTACGCGTCGAAGCCGACACTGGCCGCCGTGCAAGGCTGGTGCATCGCGGGCGGGACCGACATGGTTCTGTGCGCCGACATGGTGATGGCGGGCGAAGGCGCCTCGTTCGGGTACCCGCCGTCGCGCGTGTGGGGAACGCCGACGACCGCGATGTGGGTGTACCGCCTCGGGCTCGAGCGGGCCAAGCGCTACCTCCTCACCGGCGACGAGATCAAGGCGCCCGACGCGGCGGCCATGGGCCTCATCCTCGAAGCGGTTCCCGACAATGAGCTACAGGAGCGGGCGATGGCCCTGGCCCAACGCATGGCCGCGCTGCCGCTCAATCAGCTGCAAATGCTCAAGTTGCTCTGCAACCACACGGCCGAGCACATGGGGCTCGGAACGTCGCGGCTGATCGGCACGCTGTTCGACGGCGTCGCCCGCCACACCCAGGAGGGGTTGGACTTCGTCTCCCGCTCGCAGGAGGTCGGCTTCCGGCAGGCCGTGCGCGAGCGCGACGATCCCTTCGGCGACTACGGCTCGCGCCCCCGCCCGTGACATCAGTTGTCATCGCCGCCGGTGGCACCGGCGGCCACATCTATCCGGGTCTCGCGGTGGCCGACGCGTTTCGGCGGGCTGAGCCCGACGTCCGGCTCTCGTTCATCGGTACGTCGCGCGGCCTCGAACAACGGCTCATCCCACCGGCCGGGTGGGAACTGCACATGGTCGACATGGTGCCGTTCGTCGGCTGGCGGCGCGGCGTACTCCCCGCTGCGCTCGTTCGCGCCGCAACGCAGGCGCGGGGGATCCTGCGCGCCGAGGGCGCCGAAGTCGTCGTCGGCATGGGCGGCTATCCGAGCATCCCAGTGATCATCGCGGCGCGCTGGCTGCGCATCCCGGCGATCATCCACGAGTCGGGCGCGGTGGCCGGGCGAGCCAACCGCATTGCGGCCCGCTTCACCCCTCACGTCGCCGTCGCCTTCGAGAGCGCGCGCGGAACGTTCAACGCCAACGTCACCAGCCGCGTGATCGGCATGCCGCTTTCAGCCGAGATGGCCGCGTTCGACCGCGACCGACTCCGTTCCGCCGCGCGGGCCTCGTTCGGCGTCAACGACGACCGCTTCCTCTTCGTCGTCAACGGCGGAAGCCAAGGTTCGGCGAGGCTCAACGACGCCGCGGTTGGCCTGGCCGACCGCTGGCAGGATCGCGACGACGTTCACGTCGTCGTCAAGGCGGGCACCGCGCACGTCGAGCAGGTGCAGGCGTCGATCGACGAGCGCAACCTCGGCAAGGTGGCGACGTGCGTGCGCTACTTCGACCGGCCCGACGAGTGGTACGCGGCGGCCGACCTCGGCCTCACGCGGGGCGGCGCGGGAACGGTGGCCGAGCTGGCGCTGACCGGGCTGCCGGCGATCATCGTCCCCTATCCCTTCCATACCGACGACCATCAAGCGCTCAACGCGGGGGCGCTGGTCGATCTCGGGGCCGCGTTGATGGTGCGCGACAACCAGGCGACCGCGGAGCACATCGGGCCGGTGGTCGAGGACCTCATCGAGGACCGTGCCAAGCTGGCGGCCATGGCTGCCGCGGCGCGTAGTGCCTCGCACCCGCACGCGGCCGACGACCTGGCCGCCTGGGCGCTGGAGTTGAGCCATTCCTGACGTACGGCCGTTCCTACTGAAGCCCGACGATGCCCTGGTCGATGCGCTGGCGCGCATGTCGGCCAACGGCGCCGGCTTCGGCGTCGTCGCCGGTGACGATCGGACCGTGCTGGGCACCGTCACTGACGCCGAAGCTCGCGACGCGCTGCTCGCCCTCGTCGACCCGAGCGCGGCGGTGAAGGACGTCATGACGGCGCGGCTCGCCCGGCGGTCCCGCCTCCCCGCCGAGCTCGCGGTCGAGAAGGGTCGGCTGGTCGACGTCGTCGTCACGCCGCCGGCGGGACCGGCGCCGATCGCAGTCGTGATGGCCGGTGGTCGCGGCAAGCGGCTGCGGCCGATCACCGACAAGGTGCCCAAGCCTCTCCTCCGTATCGGCAACCAGACGATCATCGAGCGGATCATGCGCGGGCTCGTCGCCGCCGGCGTCGAGGACATCTACGTCGCCCTGAACTACAAGGCCAAGATGTTCGAGCGGAAGCTCGGCGACGGCGAGCGGGTCGGGGCCAACGTGCGCTACCTGCACGAGGAACAGGCACTCGGTACCGCGGGCGCGCTGGGCCTGTTGCCGGAGAAGCCGAAGGGCCCCGTCCTCGTTACCAATGCCGACATCATCACGAGGCTCGACTACGCCCGGCTGCTCGAGTTCCACCGCCGTCACGGCGGTTGGGCGACGATCGCGGCGATGGAACACGTCGCCCACATTCCCTACGGCGTGTTGCGCACCGAAAAGACGCTGCTGGTCGCCCAAGACGAGAAGCCCGACATTGCCGTGCGCGTCAACGCGGGGATGTACGTGCTCGAGCCCAAGGCGCTGGCGCGGGTCAAGGCCAACGAGTACCTCGACATGCCGGTCTTGCTCGAGCAGCTGCTGGCGAAGAAGCGCGCCGTGCACGTGTTTCCGCTCATCGAGAAATGGATCGACAGCGGGACACCGGAGGAGTTCGAGCGCGTGATGATCGACTTCGCCACGGGGGCCGAAGAGTGAGGCGGAGGCGGAGACGGAGCCGATCGGGGGATACCGAGACGTGAAGGTTCTAGTCACCGGCGGCGAGGGCTTCATCGGCAGTCACCTCGTCGAGCACCTGCTGGCCGACGGTCACGACGTGCGGGTGCTCGCGTATTACAACTCGTTCGGCCACCGCGGCTGGTTACGTGACATCGACGTCGACGTGCTGTTTGGTGACGTGCGCGACGCGGACCGCGTCATGCACGCGGTCGAGGGACGCGACCTCGTGTTCCACCTGGCCGCGCTCATCGGCATCCCGTACAGCTACGAGGCGCCGGAGAGCTACATCCAGACGAACGTGACGGGTACCTACAACGTCGCCCGCGCGTGCCGTGAGCACGGCGCTCGCATGGTGCACACGTCGACCAGCGAGGTGTACGGATCGGCCGTGCGCGTGCCGATCGACGAAGACCATCCGCTCCAGCCGCAGTCGCCGTACTCGGCGTCGAAAATCGGCGGCGACATGATGGCGCTGTCGTTCCATCACGCGTTCGAGGTCCCCGTCACCGTTGTGCGGCCGTTCAACACCTACGGACCGCGGCAGTCGACGCGAGCCGTAATCCCGACGATCCTCGCGCAGCTGCTGCGTGGGGCCGACGAGGTCCGGCTCGGAACCACGACGCCGATGCGCGACTTCAACTTCGTCACCGACACCGCCGCCGGGTTTGTCGCCGTGAGCCAGTGCGACCGCGCCGTCGGTCAGGTCGTGAACGTCGGCTCGGGTGAAGAGATCTCGATCGGGGATCTGGTCGACAAGCTCGTCAAGATCACGGGTAGCTCGGCGCGGGTCGTCACCGACGAATCGCGGGTGCGACCGGCGGGCAGCGAAGTCGAACGGCTCTTGGCTGACAACACGCGTGCGCGCGAATGGGCCGGCTGGTCGCCGGCCGTGAGCCTCGATGAGGGCTTGGCCCGCACCGCCGACTGGCTGGGCGACCACCTCGACGAAATGGAGACCGGCTACCACGTCTAAGTTCGCAGGCGTGAACGCCCTACGAACCCCAGACGAGTGCTTCGAGAACCTTCCCGGCTATTCGTTCGCGCCCAACTACGTGGAGATCAGCGATGGCCTCCGCATGCACTACGTCGACGAGGGACCGGCCGATGCCGCGCCGGTGCTCATGCTCCACGGCGAGCCGTCGTGGTCGTACCTGTACCGAAAGATGGTGCCGGTGTTCACCGCCGCCGGTCACCGCGCCGTCGCGCCGGACCTCATCGGTTTCGGGCGCAGCGACAAGCCGGCCGATCGCGCCGACTACACCTACGAACGTCACGTCGGCTGGGTGCGCGAGTTCCTCGAAGCGACTGACCTGCGCGACATCACGCTGATCTGCCAGGACTGGGGATCCCTGATCGGCCTGCGATTGCTGGCCGAGAACACCGATCGTTTCGCACGCGCCGTTGTCTCCAACGGCTTCCTGCCTACCGGCGACTCGCCTCCGGGCGACGCGTTTCTCGCGTGGCAGAACTACTCGCAGACGACGCCCAACTTCCATGTCGGCGGGATCATCAAAGGCGGGTGCAAGTCACCGCTCACCGACGAGGTGATCGCCGCGTACGACGCGCCGTTCCCCGACGACACCTACAAGGAGGGCGCTCGCCAGTTCCCGCTGCTGGTGCCGACGTCGCCCGACGATCCGGCCGCACCGGCGAACCGCGCCGCGTGGGAGGTGCTCGAGAAGCTCGAGCTTCCCGTGTTGACCGCGTTCGGCGACTCCGACCCGATCACCGCCGGCGCCGACCGCGCCATCCAGACGCGCATTCCGGGCGCCGCCGGCCAGCCTCACACGACGATCAAGGACGCCAGCCATTTCATCCAGGAGGACAAGGGCGAGGAACTCGCCCAGGTCGCTGTCGAGTGGTTGACATAAAAGGGTTCTTTGACGCGGCCATCGGCGCAGTGGGCGACATCGCCCACACCGTCAAGACGCTGGCCGACGCCGGCATTCTGAGCCCGGGCCTCGTTGTCGAAGCGCCGCTGATCGGCGTAGCCGCCGCCAAATGGGGCGTCGGCCCGGCCGGCGCCTACGCCATCGGCGCGTCGACGCACCCGGACCGCGTTGCGGTGATCGATGAGGGCGGGCCACTGACGTACGGCGACGTCCACCGGCGCAGCAATGCGTTGGCCAATGCTCTCGGCGCGCGCGGCGTCAAGGCCGGCGCCAAGGTCGCAATCATGTGCCGCAACCACCGCGGCTTCGTCGACGCCAGCGTCGCCGTGTCCAAGCTGGGCGCCGATCTCGTGTACCTCAACACGGGGTTCGCCGCGCCACAGCTGGCCGACGTCTCCAAGCGCGAGGACGTCGCCGCGCTCATCTACGACACCGAGTTCACCGACTTGTTGAGTGGCGTGACCGGCTTGCCGCGCGTGTCCGACGTCGAACTCGAAGACTTGATCGCCGATGAGGCCAACACGCGCGAGCCACCGAGCCCCGGGCGCAACAGCCGCGTCATCATCCTGACGTCCGGTACGACGGGTACACCGAAGGGCGCGTCGCGCGGGAGCCAGGGTGGGATCCAAGGCGCGGTCGCGCTGTTGTCGCGCATCCCGCTGCACGCCGGCGATACGACGTTCATCGCCGCGCCGTTGTTCCACTCTTGGGGGTTCTCCCACTTCCTCTCCGGCGCGGCACTCGGCGCGACGATCATCCTGCGGCGCCACTTCGATCCCGAGGCGACACTCGTGGCGATCGCCGAGCACCAAGCCCGCGTGCTGGTCGTCGTGCCGGTGATGATGCAGCGGCTTCTCCACCTGCCGGCCGCGACCCGCGCCGCCATCGCCACGCCGTCGCTCGAGGTGGTTGCCGCCAGCGGCTCGGCCTTGCCCGGCCCCCTCGCCAACGAGTTCATGGACGCGTTCGGCGACGTCATCTACAACCTGTACGGCTCGACGGAGGTGGCGGTGGCGACCGTCGCCTCGCCCGACCAGCTGCGCGCCGCGCCCGGGACCGCAGGGTCGCCGCCGCGCGGGACGACGGTGAAGATCCTCGACGCCGACGGCAACGAGTTGCCGGTCGGCGAGACCGGTCGCATCTTCGTCGGCAACGACCTGCTCTTCGAGGGTTACACCGGCGGCGGCAACAAGCAGACGATCGGCGGACTCATGTCGAGCGGCGACGTCGGCCACTTCGACGAGAGCGGGCTGCTGTTCGTCGAGGGGCGCGACGACGAGATGATCGTGTCAGGTGGTGAGAACGTCTTCCCGGCCGAGGTCGAGGACCTGCTCGCCGGTCACGACGCCATTAGCGAGGCCGCCGTCATCGGTGTCGACGACGAGAAGTTCGGTCAGCGGCTCAAGGCCTTCGTGGTTCTCGACGACGGCGCCCGGCTCACCGCCGACCAGGTCAAGGACTACGTGAAAGCCAACCTGGCCCGGTACAAGATCCCGCGCGAAGTGGAGTTTCTCGCCGCACTTCCCCGCAATACGACCGGAAAGGTCCTCAAGCGTGAACTGCGGGATCGCCAGGCACAAGGGGACTAGCCTACCGACCGGTCGGTAGGTAAACTTCGGAGCGTGCTAGCTCGCCTTGGCCGCAACGCCCCCTTTATCGGCGTCCAGTTCCTTCCGCTCCTCGCGGTGTTCACCGGCGTGTCCCGAACGGCGCTGATCCTCGGGATCGTGCTGTGGGCGGCGCGGATGTTCTTCGTCACCGCCGGGTACCACCGCTACTTCGCCCACAAGACATATCGCATGGCGCGCGTGCCGCAGTTCCTCATGGCCTTCGGCGGCCTCACTGCCGCGCAGAAGGGGCCGCTGTGGTGGGCCGGCAATCACCGTGACCATCACCGCTACGCCGACACCGAGCTCGACCCGCACTCGCCCCAACAGGGCGTGTGGTGGAGCCACATGGGCTGGATCCTCTCGGGCAAGTTCAACGAGAAGAAGTACGAGCGCATCCCCGAATTCGCCAAGTTCCCCGAGCTGCGGTTCATCGACAAGAACGACTGGATCGGGCCGTGGGCCCTCGCGGTCGCGTGCTATCTCATTGCCGGGTGGTCGGGGCTCCTGATCGGGTTCTTCGCGTCGACCGTCGTGTTGTGGCACACCGTGTTCATGGTCAACTCGGTCGCCCACATGTTCGGGCGCCGGCGCTACGGCAGCGACGACACATCGCGCAATTCATTCCTTGTCGCCGTGTTCACGATGGGCGAGGGCTGGCACAACAACCATCACCACTACCCGGGCTCGGCGCGCCAGGGGTTCTTCTGGTGGGAGATCGACCCCACGTACTACGGCCTACGGCTGCTCAGCCTCGTGGGCGTTGTGCACGACTTGAAAGCGCCGCCCAAGGCGGTCAAGCGGGCGGCGCGCATCCGTCGCGGCCACCTCGACCTCGGCCTGTTCCGACTGCACCTCAACCGGGCGGCTAAGGCGGCGCGCGACGACGCGCTCGTCACGCCCCTACGCAAGCTCGCCGCCCAGGCCGAGACGCTGGCCAAACAGGCCCGCCAAGCCGAGCGCGCGTCAGCCTGACAGTTCGCTGCTGTTAGCCGGCGACGATGAGACGCATCCCGGTATCCAGGGTCTCGCGTTCGAGGAGATCGGCGTAGCGCTCGCGCCATGCGCCCGACTTGAGGTCAGCCGCCAGTTTCGTCAGGCCCGGTTGCAGCTCTTCGGCCGTCGCCCGGGCCAGGCCCGAGATGCACGCGCGTACTGCAGGGTCGAGGTACGCCTCGGGCCGCCGCCAGTACGCCATGAAGAAGCCGTCGGCGCAGTCGTGCGGGGTCGGGATCGCGATGACGCGCGCGCCGTCCAACTCGTCCGCCGCGTCGGTGACGCTGACCGGATCGTTGCTCGCATCGAATTGCGGGAAGTAGTCGGCGACGAGCCAGCATTTCTCCATCACACGCAGGTCGATCCCGAGCAGCAACACACGCGGGGCCACCCGGCGCATCTCACGCAGTCCCGCGCGCCAATCGGTCCAGTGGTGGATCGTGATGAACGCGGTAGCGGCATCAAAGGCGCCGTCGACGAACGGCATGGCCTCGGCGCCCGCTTGCACGACCGCCACACCGGGATCGCGCTGGTCGATCATGGTGCGGGCCAGCTCGACGGCGACGGTTGTTCGGCTCGCCGACTCATATGACCCCGTGCCGGCGCCAACGTTGACCACTGTGCGGGCGTCGCCCAGCGCGTCCTCGATGTAGGCCGCGATGCGGGGATCGGGCCGCCGAAAGTCGCGATAGGTGCGACCGATCGTGTCGTAGAGCGCGATGGCGTTAGGCCTTCATCACCGCGGCGATGGTGTAGTCCGGCGCCGGGCGGGCCGGCTCCCGACGGGCTAGCGCGGCCTCGATCGCCGGCGCGAGGCGTTCCATCTTTTCCTTCTCGCGCTGCTCAGCGGTCTCTTTGAACTGGGGCATCACTTCACGGGCGAACAGCTCGAGCGACTCGCAGATGTGCTCGTTCTTGGTCTTGCCCGCCTGGCTCACGAAGATCAGTTGGTCGACGCCGGCGTCCTGGTAGCCGCGGATCAGCTCGCGGAGTTGGTCGGGCGTACCGATCGCACCGCGTAGCGCGCCGAGGCCTTCCTCCATCAGCTGGGCACCGAGTTGCTGGCCGGTCTGGGCGGCGATGTTGCGGTCGAAGCCGAACAGCGAGCGCCGCTCCTGGAACTCGTCCCACACGTTGGTCACGCCCGGCTTGTGCTGGCCGAACACGTAGAAGTGGGCGAGTGAGTAGCCGAAGAAGTGGCCGCCGTCGAGGCCGCGATCAATGGCGGTTTCCTCGTCCTCGTGGCACAGCATCGGCAGCACGCACGCGACCTGCGGATTGACCGAGAAGCCGCCAGGGATGCACGCCTCGGACGCGAGCGTCGCGTAGTAGTCGTCAACCCAGCTCTTGGCCTCGGCCGGCTCGATGAAGCTGAAGGACAGCGCGCCGATGCCCTTGGTCGCCGCCAGGTGGATCGTCTCGCGACGGCTGCACGCGACCCACAGCGGCGGGTGCGGCTTCTGCATCGGCTTGGGAACGACGTTGCGCGGCGGCATCTCGAGGAACCGGCCGTTGTAACCGGCGAAGGGTTCCTCGACGAACATGCGCGTCACCGCGTCGAGCCCCTCCTCCCACTGATCGCGCTTTTCGTCGCGGTCGATCATGAAGCCGCCCAGCTCCGCTTCCGACGATGCCTCGCCGGTGCCGAACTCGACGCGGCCATCGGAGATGAGGTCGAGGGTGGCGATGCGCTCGGCCACGCGTGCCGTGTGGTTGAAATTCTGCGGCAACTGCACGATCCCGTGACCGAGCCGGATGCGCGACGTGCGCTGTGACGCGGCGGCGAGGAACACCTCGGGTGCGCTCGAGTGGCTGTACTCCTCGAGGAAGTGGTGCTCGACCTCCCACACGTAATCGATGCCCAACTTGTCGGCCAGCTCGACCTGGTCGAGCGCGTCCTTGAGCAGCTTGTGCTCGTCGTCGGGACCCCACGGTCGGGGTAACTGGTGCTCGTAGAAGATGCCGAACTTCACGGGACAGGTTCTCCTTATGGGAGCGCTTCGACGGCATCGTCGAAGAGGCGGAAGAGAGCGGGACGACCGGGGGACTGGCGGATCGTGACGGCGAGCCGGCGGCTGCGGGCGACGAGGTCGCGGGCGGCCCGGCCCGGCCATGGACGGGGCAACAGCTCGGGCGGCAGCAGCGGGTCGTGGTTGAACGTGTCGGCGTAGGCGACGGCCATGGCCAGCGCCATCGGCAGGAATGCGCTGTCGGGCAGCTTCTCCTTGCGGTTCTTCATCTCGTCGAGGCGCGGCACGACCCAGTCGAACTGCTCGAGCAGCGCCTCGTACTCGCCCGCCAGCTTCTCGATGGGCCACAGCTTGCGCGCCAGCTCGCGCGGGTCGCGCTCGCCGGCAATCTCGAGGTCGTCGGTCGACGCGACGGTGACGAACTCGCCGACTCCGAGCTGATCCGCGGTAGCGAGGACGTCCTTGTGCCATGGGTGGGGCGACACGTACAGCCCGCCCTGCACCGCGGCGCCGCCGAGGAAACGCAGGCGATCGCGCAGCGCGTCGCGCGCGGCGCGCCGGCCTTCAGGGACGGCGAAGCCGACGAGGTGCCACCGGCGATCCCACCCGCGGCCGGCCGCGTCCTGCACGTACGCCAGGCGCGTGCGCTCGAGGTACGTGCCCAAGGCGGCGGTTCCCGCCGCGGTCGCGCGGTACAGCGCGTCGCGCCCGTTCCCGTCGCGTTCGAACAGGCCTTCGGCGGTGAGCCGGCGAAGGCACGAGCGCACCTGGTCCGGCGTCTGCCCGCACGCCTCGGCGACGGGGTACACCTCGCCAGCGT
This sequence comes from Acidimicrobiales bacterium, assembly GCA_035649535.1. Taxonomy (GTDB): domain Bacteria; phylum Actinomycetota; class Acidimicrobiia; order Acidimicrobiales; family JACDEA01; genus JACDEA01. Next base: position 10,212 of record DASRJI010000172.1, read on the forward strand.
GAATCGTCCCGTCCTCGTGGGCCATGCCCATGACCAGCACCCTGGTCGGAATCTCGACGGTCGTTCTGACCACGACCGTACCGTACGACGATCAGAAGGAGCGCGTCAACCGTTCCATCCCGTTCAGGTCCCACCGGACCGTGCGGCGGAACCACGGGCGGAGCACGCGTGCCCCGGGAAGTCGCAGGCCTTCGAGGTGAGCGACGCGAGTGCGGCCGTCTTGCGTCGCCACCGCCGCGGTCCCGACGACGAAGAGTCGGCCGGCGCCTCGACGCGATTGCATCCACATGAAGCCGCTACGCAACTCGCCCTCGAGGCGGAACAGGTCGCTCCTGCACTCGATGGAGTCGCCAACCCGCGCCGTCACCTTCATGTGACGGACGAGCGGGTCGATCGTCGGCACGAACGTCTCGATGTCGTCGACGCGGGCCCAAAACGCGTCGTAGGCGACGTCGAGCACGCGTTCCTCCAGCGCGGTGCCGGGCAACCCGGCATGAACGGCGCGCAGTTGCGTGATCGGGTCGAGGTCGACCGTGGGCCAGTCGGGACTCATGCTTCCCACCCTTTACGGAATGCGGCGCGTGCTCGGAACAAGCGCGACTTGACGGTGCCCGGCGCGACGTCCAGCGCCGCCGCCGCGTCGGCCTCGGTCATGCCGGCGACGTCGCGGAGCACGAGGATTGCCCGCTGCTCGGGCTGGAGCCGGTCGAGCATGTCGCGGATGTCGACGAGGTCTTCGGCGCGCCCCGGCGCGACCGTGTCGATCGAGTCCATTGGGATGGCGCGTTGACGGGCGACACGCACCGCCTCTCTCGTCGCAATGCGGCGCGCCCAGCCGAAGACCGCCGCCGGCTCGCGCAAGGACTTCAAGTTCCGCACCACTGCGATCATCGTTTCCTGCATGGCGTCGTCTCCCTGGTCGAGGGCGATCGCCCCGCAGATCGGCCCGACGACCGGCCCCAGCTCGCGCAGAAGCCGGTTCATGGCCAGCGGATCCCCGCGCTGAGCAGCGCGCACCAAGGCGTGCACATCCTTAAGAGGTCGGGAACTTTCGGAAGGTTCCCCGCCTCTTTCGGACATGACCACGATCACTATTGTCGGCGGTGGGCTCGCGGGCCTTGTAGCGGCGATCGAATGCGCCGAGGGCGGCCAGAAGGTTCGACTGCTCGAGGGCCACGCCCAGCTCGGTGGGCGGGCGCGCAGCACCGGCGGCGACTTCCACGCCAACTTCGGGCCTCACCTCGTGTATGGCGATGGGGCCCTTTGGACCTGGTTGCAGCGTCATCAAATTGCGCTGCCGATCAGCGCCTCACCCAAGGCGCCGAAGGCGCTCGTTCGCCACAACGGCAAAGCGCGGCGGCGGCCCCCGCTCGCCCTCGTGCGCGGGCTGCTGGGCCTTCGCGGCAAGGAGGCGCCGGCCGACGTGGACTTCCAGTCGTGGGCCGCGGGCTACGTGGGCGACGAGACGGCGACGCTGCTCGCGAGGGCGGCCGGCGTGTTCACCTTCGATCACGATCCGGGTCGACTCTCCGCCGAGTTCATCGTCGAGCGGGGCCGCCGCGTCATCACCTATCCGCCGACGACCCGATACGTCCACGGCGGCTGGTCGACCATGATCGCTGCGCTGGAAGGGCGGGCTCGCGCCCGCGGCGTCGTCATCGAAACCGATTCACCGGTCGACGCGTTGCCGGCGACGCCGGTTGTCGTGGCGACCGAGCTGTCGGCGGCTCGGCGGCTTCTGGACGATGACACGCTTCGGTGGACGGGTACCCGCACCGCATTGCTCGACGTCGGTCTGCGCGCCCGTCGGGGCGACCCGTTCCTGATCAGTGATCTCGACGAGGCGGGCTGGGTCGAGCGCTTCTCGCAGCCCGATCCAACACTCGCGCCGGAGGGCCACTCCCTCGTCCAGGCCCAGGTCGGCCTCCGGATGGCCGAGTCGCTGGAAAGTGGTGTCGCTCGCCTGGAGACATTGCTCGACAGTGGGTTCGCTGGTTGGCGCGACCGTGAGGTGTGGCGGCGTCGCGCCGTGATCGATCATCGGAGCGGCGCGCTCGACCTTCCGGGCACGACCTGGCGCGATCGCCCCGCAGTGGATCGCGGCGACGGGATCTTCCTCGCCGGCGACATGGTCGCCGCGCCCGGCCTCCTCGGCGAGGTCAGCGTCAATAGCGCGGTCGAGGCGGCCCGTTACGCCGTCGGCGCCGCGCGCGGGGTGGCCCGCGTGTAGCGCGACCATGGTGAGGTGCTGGGACGGGGCGCTACGAGATGACGACCGTGCCATCGAGGACGACGGACACGTACGTTCGGCCACCGTCGGCCCTGAAGGTCACGTCGGCCTCGCACGCGACGTCCGGGTCGCAGTTCCCTGCGAAGCGCAGGTGGTCGGCTTCTGTTACCGGGACCTCGCGCCAGCGCGCGGACTGGAAGAACAAACGAACGGTCCCCTTCTGGCTGAAGGCGTCCCCGGAGCGCAAGGTGGCGTCGATCGCGTCCTGATGCAATGTGTACGTGCCGGCGTGGACTGGGCCGGCCGGCTGGCGCGTGAAGCTGCGGCGTCCGCCGTCGAGAACGAGCGCGCCATCGGCCAAGTTGTCGAACACTGTGTCGAACGCCGCGCACGGGGCGCCGAGCTTTCCGGGGCACCGCTCCTCGACGGTCGTCTCCGAACTCGACGTCTGACCGTCCGAGACGCGGGCCCGAGGCGCGCACCCGGCCGCCAGCGTCAACCCGGCGCAGCCGACCGCCATGATGGCGGCGCGGGCGGCGCGACGGACGGCGTCTCGAACGGTCACGACGTGGGGAAGCCGTGTGGATTCGGCTGGAGCATGTGGAGCAGCCCGTACCAGTACCAGTTGGTTTGGTAGAGCCTGGCCCTGGCGTACCACGCCCGGCGGTTGACGTTGCCAGGCGAGAAGTTGGGCTGGCCGTCACCGTCGGTGTCGGTCGGCTGGGCGGCGAACATGTCGAGCAGGTTGGGCACGAAGTAGGCAATCTTGCCGCCCGGAACCTTGAAGCCGTTGCTTTTGCTCTCGTCGAACTGACCGTTGCTGGCTTGCGGCGTGTTCGTGATGAACTTCGGGCCGAAGGGCACATCGGCGTCCGGCGTGAACAGGAAGGGGTGGAACTTGACCTTGTTCCCCCGACTGTTCGCGAGTTCCTCACCGCTGTCGTTCATCTTCTTCACGCCGCCGTTGGGCGCGAGGAACTCTTGCGCATACCAGCCGTAGAACCCGACCTGTAGATCCGGGTAGTTGTCGAGCGGCACGTGCAGGTTGTGGTTCGCGGTCGACCACGTCCCCATGCAGCACCCGATGTGGATGTCGAGCGAGTTCGACTGTGTCGGGTCGTCGTCGCCCAGCAGCTTGACGGTCACTTCCCCGGTGCCTGCGTTGCGGACTCCGAGGATGGGGAGCAGTTGCCACAGGAAGCTCTGCACGCTGTTGCTGCCCGCCGGGGGTGTGGTCGCGCCGCCGCTGGCGGCGATGTTCGTCCGCACCTCGACCTCGGTCAGGAACGGTGCGTCGACCACGAGCCGCGTGTTCACGTAGTGGGGGTTTCCCGAGTAGTTGAACTTGATGCACGCGACTGCTTCCGGACAGATCGTTGTGTCGATGGCGTTGGCGCCGCGGCGGTCCTGGTTGACGAAGGCGGCGACGGAGTCCGGCACCGGCGCGACCACTCGGACCATCGTGACGACCTGTCTCGCCGCTCCTGACATCCGCGTCCGGAACTGTGCAGTCCCGTCGCGGCGCACGGTCGCCAGCTCGAAGCCGAGGCTGGGCATGTCGGTGACGTTGAGCTCGAGTTGGCCAGCGGTGGCGTTGGGCCCGCTGTCGGGATAGCACCCATCGCCGAGCTTCTGGCCGCCGTCGGAGAACACCGGGCCCATGAACTGGATGAGCCGGAAGTCGGTCTGCGAATCGGTGGCCGTGTAGTCGATGTCGCCGAGGCAGCTGTCACCGGCGCCCGGGGCAGGCTTCGGCCCGACGTAGCGAGCCCGCAGCTCGGCCGCGAGATCGCCGATCTCCAAGCGGCGAGCGGGCTTGGTCGGATCACTCATGAGGTCGGCGACGAGTGACGCACCCGATCGCACCATCGTCATCGGAGCGGCCAGGGACGCGCCGACGTCGAAGCTACGCAGGAGGAAGCCCAGGCGTTCGCGCCCGTCGGTCGACCGGTCCCCGTCAACGCAGGAACCGTCGGTCGCGCCGAGGTTGCTGCACGTCGAGAACTCGATGCGGAGCCCCTCACCCAGCCCGTTGAGCGTCGCGTCGGTGCGCTCGCCCGTGACCGCGACCGGCCCGCCCTGGTCGGTCGTCGGCAGGGCGGCGGCGGACGCGCCTTGGGCGACGACGTTCTGGTGGACGGCGGTCCCGACCCTACGGATCGTCTGTACGACGTCGGTCGCGTGCGCAACGGTGCGATACGCCTCGACCGTGGCCCGTGTCGGCGCCGACAGGGGGCCGTCAGCCGACACGCGGACCTCCATGGCCGGGGCGAGGCCCAGCACGCGGACCTCTTGGGTCTCGCCGTCCTTGGTGCGTCGCATGCGCATCGTCGCCGTGCTCGAGTCGGCCCCGTGGCGATCGCTGACGACCCGCGCTGTCTGGTGGGCGCCAGTCTGCTCGAGCGTGGCGTCGAGATTGAGGTCCTCGGGCAGGCCGACGGCGAGGATGTCGAGACTCCGCCCGATCTCGGGCCGCACGGGCGTGACGCCGGGGTTGCGGAACGTGACGGCGAAGTCGGCGTCGGCGCCGGTGATGCCCTTGGCGAGCTGGATGAGCTGATTCGGGTTGGGTCCGGACTGGTCGAGTGCCGCGTGGAGCCCGGTCGGGTTGTCCAGGTTGCCGTCGACGGTGAAGTCGTAGGTGAACGTCTGGGCAAAGCCGCTGAACGACGCGGCGAGCCCGCCGAACTCGAGCTCGAGGAGCCCGTCCGCCACGGCCGCCGACTGCGAGACGGCGCGCAGCACGGCCCTTTGGATCCGGCTGCCGTTGGCATAGGCGTTCAGGAGGTAGTCGTAGGAAGCGGGCAGGTTGCGCTGGTGCAGGCGCAGGTTGCGACCCGTGTCACGCAGCTCTATGTCCATGCCAGCACCGGCCGGCGTGCTCGAGCCGCTGATCTCGGCGACCTGCGGTGATGTGGTCAGGTCGAGACGCAGGTCATACGTGAAGGCTTGGGCGGGGACGGACGTGGCGATGCCCTCGATGTCGCGGCCGGTACCGCCGATCAGGCGTGACATGTCGGCGCTCGCACCAGCGAACGTGACCTTGGCCTTGACGCCGGCAGAATCGATGACCGCGAGTTGGAGCGCGTGGCCGGGTCGCGATTCGTTGTTGTTCCGGTCGATGCGGACGTGCGACGGGTTCGTGATCTGGCCTGCGAGCGTCAGCGTGATGTCCTGATCGACCGACGGCGAGAGGACGCTTAGCACGAGCTGATCGCCATTGGCCTGGTTGTCGCGAACCGCGATCAGTCCGGCGGACGGGGCGTCGCTCGATGTCGAGTTGAGGACGACCGTCGACGGGCTGCCGTCGGCCTGTGTCGTGAGCCCGACGTGCACGTCGTACGACTGCGGCGTGGCCGTCCATCGCAGGGCCCGACCGGTCGGCGGATCTACGAACTCGGCCAGGTTGGCCGACGCGCCGGCTAGGAGTAGTCGTACCGGTGTGGCGCCGGAGGGCGCGAGGACGATGCGACCTACTTGTCCGGGCTTCGCTTGCGCGTTGGCAACGTGGAGGTCGAACGTGGTCGGGTTGGCGGGATCGTCCACCGTGCCCTTGAGCGTCGTGGATGTCGAGAATGAGCGGAGCAGCAATTCGGCGCCGCGGTTTGTGTCGGTGACTTGGAGCTGGCTGGTGTCCGCCGGCGCGCCGAGCGCAAAGGTGCCGGTGACTTCGACGCCGATGTCGGTCTGCGTTGCGTCGTTACGCAGCACGCGCGCGGCGTACGTGTAGTCGCGGGCGAAGGCGCGGATCTCGAAGGCGCCGGTGGCCGTCGTCGCGCCGTTGGCGAACTGCTCGAGGCGGTAGACGGTGGCGGGCGAGAGGTCAGACGTGCCGCGGAGCTCGAGGCTGCGCGGCGAGTTGGCGGCGTCGAGCACCGCAGTGAACGTGCCGTCGAACGCATCAGGCAAGTCGGTGACGGACAGCGCGGTCGTTCGGGCGCCCGTGCCGCCGTACTGCGTGAGGCGCAGCGCCTCGGCCGGGTTTGCGGGCGAGGCCTCGACATTCGTGAGTTGCACTCGGGCTGTCGCCTGGCGACCGTTGGCCAGGCTGGGGGTCTGTGCCGTCACTGTCAGGGCGTGATCGTCGGCGTCGGGGACCGCGTCGAGCGCGAGGTCGCCCACCGGTACGGGCGTCGTGCCTTGGAACCGCTGAATCGACGCGGCAAAGCTGGTGATCGGCGCGCTGCTGAAGGTCGTGATGGTGTTCGCGCCGTTGCCCGGATCGAGGCTGGTTGCGGTCAGCTCAGCGCAGAAGCCTGATCGCGTCTGAGCCGGCGGCAGCGTGGGCGGCAAGGTGTTCTGGTTGCACGGGAAGGGGGCGGTCGAACCCAGTCCGGTCTCGAGGGGGACATCCGTCGTGGACGCATCGACGACGGTTTGCAGCTGTGAGTTGCTTCCTGCGAGCAAGGTGCCGACCGTGAACGTGAGTCGGGCCCGGACGCCGACGGCGAGCGCGTCGGCGTTGATCGCAAGCTTCTGCGCGCCGCCGGGAACGAAAGAGGACGGGTTCGGGCACAGATTGATCCGCAGGTCGTGCGACGACGGCAGGCCTCCGCTGCCGCTCAGGCTCGACATCGTGATGGGCTGGCACAGCGGCTTGCCCGTCTCAGTGAAGTCGCCCACCTTCACGCCACCGGTCGTGTACTTCTCGACGCGCACCGTGTACGTGACGTTGTTGAGCAACTGGAAGGCCAGCGCTTTGACGTCGGTGAGCTGCCCGATGCCCTCGAGCGAACGACCCAGGGCGGGCAACGGCGGCGCGGCCGGCGCGAGGGCCGACGCGACACCTTGGAGACCGCCGACCGGGTTGGCGTCGAACAGCGGGTTGCCGCCGATCAACGACCCGGCGGTAAGGACTCCTGGTCCGAGCATGTTCGGAAGACGGCCGACGGGCAGCGCTCCCAATGTGCCGTCAGCGAGCGTGCTGGCCGCGCTGATGGCGTTGCCGACGGCGCCCGCTGCGGTGCGCTCGTCGTTGCCGAGATGATCCTTGTCGAAGATCAGACGGAAGATCGCTTCGTTGGCGTAGTCGTAGTACTCGTCGATCCCTTCGCTGAGGTTCTGGCCGACTACGTACCATGCGGCGAGACAGGTGACGAGGGCGTGCTTGGCCGTGTCCGACAGCCCGTGGAACCCCTCGGCCAGGATCGCCGCCGAGTAACCCGACGTGGCGAGCAGGCTCGTGACGAAAGTCTGGTCCGACAGGCGCGGCAGCCACAGGTTGACGAAGCGCGAGTACTCGGGACTGTCGACCGGCCCGTTGTCCATCACGTAGACGTCGGGCAGGCTGTTCGTATCACCCGAGACCAGATTGGTGGCACCCGTGCCGAACGCGGTCTTGAGGCCGTTCGCCGAGAGGACACCGGGGGAGAAGGACTCCGAGCTGCTGTTCGCCTGAGCGCCCGCGGCCGTCACCGACACCCGGCGCTGTGAGCCGGTCGTGCGGTCGTAGACGAAGACGTCCTGTTGCGCGTTGGTGTCGCCGCTGACGAGGTTCGACGCCAGACTCTGGTACGCCACGTAGCGACCGTTGCCCGACACGGAGGGGAAGTAGCTACCACCGTTGGCGACGCCGCCCGTCGTCGACGTGCTCGCACGCGTGAGTTGGCCGGTCTGGCGGTCCTTGATGAAGATGTCGGGCGCGGCGTTGGTGTCGCCGGCGACCAAGTTGCTGGCGAAGCTGTAAAAGGTCACGTAACGACCGTCGCCGGAGATGTCTCCGTAGTAGCTGTCGTCGGTGCCCTGAACGTTGCTTGACGACGTCGACACGCGCTCGGTGGTTCCGGTCTGGATGTCGCGCACGAAGATGTCGGCCTTGTTGTTCGTGTCGCCGGCGACGAGGTTCGAGTCGTACGACATGATCGCCACGTAACGGCCGTCGTCACTGATGGCGGCGTTGTTGGCGCCGTTGTTGCCCTGGGCGCCGGCCGACGAGACAGAGACGCGCGTCGTCGTGTTGGTGACGCGATCGCGGCGGAAGATGTCGCCGCGCGCGTTGGTGTCGCCCGCGACCAGGTTGCTCGCCGCCGAATAGAACGTGACATAGCGGCCATCCGGTGTGATGTCGGGGAACAAGCTCTCCTTGTTGCCTTCCACGCCGGCACTGCTTACGGAAGCCCGCGACGTCGCGCTACCCGCGACGTCGCGCACGTACACGTCGTCGTAGTCATTGCCATCGACGGTGAGGGCACCGTATTCCTCGCGGCCGACCGTGTTCTGATAAGCACCCGGTCGGTTGAAGCCGCTGGCGTCGGCCGCAGTGTTGGTCGAGTACGGGTCGGCGAGGCGGTAGTACATCGACGGGGCGTCGGCCATGACCGAGCCCGTGTAGTTGTTGGTGCGCGCCGCGTAATGGGCGGCGATCCGGGCGGCAGACAGCGTCTTCCAGTAGACCGCGACCTCGTCAATCTTGCCCGAGAAGTACTGCCATCCAGCGTTCGCGCCCGGCCAGCTGGTGCCGAACGCCGCACCGATGGTCGCGAGATACATCTGGAGGTGGTTGATCGCGCCGGTCTTCGTCCCGATCAGCACGTTGTCGACGTACATCGACTGGCTCGACGCCGATGCCGTGAGGGCGACGTGGTGCCATTGGCCGTCGTTGACCGCTGCTGCGGTCGTCATCGGGCTCGCCGCGCCGTTCCAGAACTGGCCCCGGAGCTTGCCGTCGGTTCCGACATAGACCACGGACACCCATTGCGTTGGCGTCGCACCCGTCGCCGCATTCGAGTAGCCGATGATCGGTCCGGTGCCGGTCGTCTTGAACCACGTTTCGACCGTCATCGGAACCGCGGCGGCCAGTCCTCCGTATGTCATGTACGTGTAGCCGGAGCCGAAGTAGTTGGCGGCGGTGTTGGCATCACCGCCGGCGAGGTTGGACGCGGACGAGTAGAAGCTCACGACCTTGCCGTCGCGGCTCGTGACCGGAGCAACTGAGTTGGCGTTGCCTTGCACACCGTTCACACCGAGAGACGCCCGACTCACGGCACCGGTGGCCAGGTCGGTGACGTAGCTGTCGAGGCTGTTGTTGGTGTCACCGGCGATCAAGTTGGAGGCATACGACGAATAGGCGACGTGGCCACCGTCAGCCGCCATCGCGGCGTCGAAGCTGGTGTCATTGCCTTGCACGCCCGCCGGCGAGACCGAGGCGCGACGCACCGCGTTTGGGCTGACGCACCAACCGAACGGATCGATCGCGGCCTCGGCAGCGCGTCTTGGCGCGAGTGTCAGCACACTGGCCATCACCAGGACGCTGAGCAGCCCAACGAAGGCGCGGCGGCGGATTGAGAAGTCAGACGTGGTCATTCAAGGCTCCCGGTGGCGCTAGTCGACGTGGTCGACTGCGAAGGCGTAGATGTAGAACTGCTCGTTCTGCACTGATGCGGTGGAGTGCGGGGACAGGCCGAGGTCAAGGTCGCTGCCCGCCCCGCGCACGAGGCCGTGTATCGAGACGGTGTCGCCGCGCTGGATGCGGGTGTCGCCGGCACCGCTGGTGACGACGTAGACGCGCTGGGGAGCGCTTCCCAGCCAGAAACCCGTGCCCTCGAGGTCCGTGACGCGGCCATTCACGTCTGCCGGCTGGCCGATGAACGCGGGCCGACTCCCGGCCGACGCATCGAGTATGTCGGCTCCGCCGACGCGCACTGTGGGCGGGAGCTTGGCCGACGCCGACGCGACCGCAGGTGTCGACGTCGGCGAAGCGATGAGAGGAAGCGCGGAGGCGGGCGTGCCGTCGACCACGCTCGAGAGCCGGTTCGATGTCGACGGTCGCCGAGCCGAGGCGTTGCGATCGCCGTGCGAACACGCCGCGGTCACCAGCAAGGCAGCGGCAATGAGCACAGCGGCTAGTGATCGACCGCGCGGCATTACCGCGAAGCGTCGTATCGACATTTCCCAGAACCCTCCGTTAGAGCAAGTGCGACGTAGTGGACCGTACGGAGAATCGGCGCGAACTGACATAGCGCGGACGGATGGTTCTTATGTCCCGGGATAACTAGTCACCCAGCGCGACCATGGCGGGGTGCGGTTCTTCGCCACGACGGTGCCCGGGTTGGGCGCGGCGCTGATCGACGAAGCCGGGCAGGGCGAGCGCGAGTACGACGGGCGGGCCGACGTCGTGTTGCTCGAAGGTCCCGGCGACGCGCCGCCGCTGGACCTGCGCGTGGCCGAGGACGTGTTCGTGGAGGTGGCCCACGTGCCGCGTGACCGGCCCATGCGCCACCTCGCCGCCGCCCTGTTGTCGCGCGAGGGTCTCGACCGCGCCCTCTCGGTGCTCGGTGGCGTGCGGCCGCTGCGCGCCTCGATGTCGTTCCGCGTGATCGCGCGCGTGCGATCCGAACGCGACTTCCAACGCACGTCGTTCCGGGACGAGTTGGCGGCGCTCGTCGCGACGGCCAAACCGCGGTGGCGCGTGGGCGACCCGGCGGATATCGAGCTCTGGGCGTTGGAGACGCGGAAGGGCCTGTTCCGGCTCGGCGTGCGGCTGACCACGAGCGCGCACCGCCATCGCGGCGGGCGGGAGGAGGAGCGCGAAGGCGCGCTGCGGCCGGCGGTAGCCGCCGCCATGGTTCGCATAGCCGGACCGCCGCAACGCGGGCCAGTGTTCGACCCGTGCTGCGGCACCGGCACCATCCTGAGCGAGGCGCGCGCCGTGGGCTGGGCCGCGATCGGCGGCGACGTCGATCCGGTCGCCGTCGGCGCCGCCGCCCGCAACGCCGGTGGCGCGCTACTGCAGGGCGACGCGGTGCGGGCGCCGCTCGCCGGCGGCCGCGTCGGCGCCGTGGTCACCAACCTGCCGTTCGGCCACCGCTATCCGCTGCCCGACCAACCCGTCCGCTGGTTCAGTGCCCTGTTCGCCGAGTGTGAGCGGGTCGCGGGACCGACCGCACCGCTCGTGTTCCTGACGCCCGACTCCTCGGGCTGGCGCGTCGCCGTTGAGCGCTATGGCCGCGACCCGTCGACGCGCGTCGACATCAAGCTGCTCGGGATGACGACGGCGATCTGGCGGTTCTAGCGAGCGCTTACGTGCCGCCCGGGCAACTCATGCACGCGCCCTTGTGCGTGTGGCCGTCCTGTTCATGAGGACCGTCAGTGGAACCGCCCGGCGGGTTGTCACTTACCGCGAGCGGGTTTACTGCGTCGCCGAAGACCTGCGCGTCGCCACGGGGCCACTGGCCGAGCATGTAGCGCTTGCCGCCGTTGACCTTCATGACCATGCCGGAGCCCTGCTGGCCGCGCTCGTCCTTCCCGCGCGCATTGGCGTCGTAGAACACCTCGGTGAAGTCCTTGATCTCGGTGGGATACGCCCGGGTGCGGAACACGAGCGGGGCCGCGGGGGCGCCGCCGGTACGCGGGTAGTTGAACTCGCCCTGCGCGAACGTGTCCCGCGTCAGCTTCGGACCGGCCAGGTGGATACCCTCGAACAGCGTCTGTACCGGCGCGCGATACACGTTGATCAACACACCCTCGTCGCCCGCCTTCATCGACGGATTGCCGTGGTGCGCCTCGCGGTAGCCCGCCGATGTCGTCACGTTTGTCCAGGTGACCCACAGCGGCGATATGCCGAACGCATGCCGCCACTGGTTCTGGTCATACAGCCGTCCCGCCGCGCTGGTGTCGGACAGGCCCACGCCCGTGATGAACCACTCTGGGAAGTACGTCTGGCGAGTCGCCTCGGTCGTGATGAGGATCGGATACAGCGGGTCGGTGAACATCATGATCGTCGTGACCCCGTGACCGCGTAGGCCCGAGATGATCGCGCTGACGTCGTTCTGATTTCTTCCGGGGTCGTACAAGTAGGTGTACGCGCAGCCGTCGCACAAACTAACGCCGTTGCGAGCCAGCTCCCGGATGAGTTCGTCGCGGCCGTGCGTGCGGTCGGGGTCGACAGTCTGCTTATTGCCCTCGATGTAGATCAGACCGAACTTGCGTATCTTGCTCGTCATCCCCGCCGGCAAGGAGCCGGCCCACTTGGCCGGCCGGTTGGCCATGCGCTTGCCGATGTACTCGCCGATCACTTGCGCGTACTCGGTGGAGGTCGGCAGCGATCCGAAGATGTACGGCGGGTTGTCCGTATAGAACTTGCTCGAGTTGGTGACCGTGCAGATGCACACGACACCGTTCTGCGCGAGCTCGCGGCCGAGGACGGGCAGCGGCCCGGCCAGCACGGCGAACGCTTTGATGTCCTTGGCAATCCGCCGCGCGTCGGTCTTCATGGCGTCGTCGTCGTCGTCGGGACCGCTGGCGTTGTAATCCTGAAGGACGACTTCACGGCCGTACGTCTGGTAGTGCTGGTTGGCGTACTTCATCAACGCGGCCGCCGCGCCTTTCACAATGGCGGGGTCGTCCGCCAGGTTGGCGCCCTCGAGGATGGCTTGGGTGCCGGGGTCGACCTGGCTGATGAAGCGGATCACGAGAACCTTGTCCGCGGTGACGCCTTGGCCGGTGGCGCCGCCATTGCCGCCGCTGAACGCGACGCACGGTGGCATGTAGACCGAGATGCCGTACTGACGGCCGTCGGGCCGACACTTGCCCTGGCCCACTTGCACCTTGGCCGGACCGCTGGCCGACGCCGAACCACCGGTGGCCACCTGCCCGTTGTCGTTGCCCGTCAGCCCGCCCGGACCAACGGTTACGTTCGGGCCGGTCGCGTCGGCTTCGCCGGCGGCGGTCGCCGGTCCGCTCGCCGACGCGGCGTTGCCGGCCGCAGCACTCAGCGCCGTGCGGTGGTTGTTGTTCGGGAGCAGTGCAATCACGAGCGCGAGGCCGAGGACGACGGCGAGCGCCGGTCCGTAGCGGTCGAGAAACTCGCGAAGCGTCATGTCGGCTCTTCCCCAGGTCGATGCGCGGCCAGGTGGGTCATGGTAGGCATCCGACGGCCGTCGATGTCATCGGCCCTATACCGTGAGGCACCGGGGAGGTCCGTGCGATGGCGACAGCGATAGAGAGTCGGTTGGCCGGCCTCGTCGACCGGGCCGAGAAGGCGTGGGCGAACAGCGACGCGCGCTTTGGCGTCACGCTCGCTGCCGGTGCATTCGCCTTCCTCATCTTTGTCGGTGTGCTGTACCCGACGCCCCTGCCGTTTCTTGCGCTCGGCCTTGTGCTCGGCTCGCTCAGCGCGCTGGTGGCGATGGGTTTGGTGCTCGTGTACCGGGCCAACCGCATCATCAACTTCGCGCAGGGCGACCTCGGTGGCCTCGCCGCTGTCCTCGCCGCGTCCTTGATCGTTGGCCCGAAGTGGCCGTTCTTCCTCGCCGCGGGGACCGGACTGCTCGCCGCGCTCATCCTCGGCGGGTTGATCGAGGTGCTGATCGTCCGCCGGTTCGCGCGCGCGCCGCGTCTCATCGTCACCGTCGCGACGATCGGCGTTGCCGAGCTCCTGGCGTTTGGCGAGCTCGGCCTTCCGAAGTTGTTCAACTACGACAGCGCTCCGCAGCCGCCGTTGCCGTTCCACGTTCGCTTCACGTGGTTCCCCGTCACCTTCAATGCGGGCCACATCGTGATCATGGTTGTGGTCCCGATCGTGACCCTCGCCCTCGCCGCCTTCTTCCGGTTCACTCGCGTCGGCGTCGCCGTGCGCGCGTCGGCCGAGTCGGCGGATCGCGCCGCACTTCTCGGCGTGCCGGTCAAGCGCATCGGCACGCTGGTTTGGGTGATTGCCGCCGGTCTGTCCGGCCTCGCCGTGCTGCTGCGGCTTCCGATCCAGGGCGTCGGCATCGGCAGCGTCCTGGGGCCGGTGCTGCTGCTGCGGGCGCTGGCGGCCGCGGTTATCGCCCGCATGGAGAAGCTGCACGTTGCGTTTGGCGCTGCGCTCGTCCTCGGGATGATGGAGCAGGCGGTCTTCTACAAGACGCACCGCACGCTCATCGTCGACGGCGTCCTGTTCTTCGTGATCGTCGGCGCGCTGCTCCTCCAGCGTCGCGGCGGCTCGTCGCGGGCCGATGACATCGGCGCGTCGACGTGGGAGGCGACGCGCGAGGTGCGCCCTATCCCTCGTGAGCTGCGACGGCTCCCGGAAGTGCGGGCCGGCGTGGTTGGCCTCACGCTGTTCGCGATGGCGGGCCTTGCCCTCGCGCCAGCGATCCTCAGCCCCAGCCAGCTCGACCTGTTCACCGTCGGCACGATCTTCTCGATCGCGATCCTGTCGCTCGTCGTTCTCACGGGCATGGCCGGACAGATCAGCCTCGGGCAGGCCGCGTTCATCGCGTTCGGGATGTCGGTCGCCGGGGTTCTCGCGCTGCAGGGCAAGGACTTCTTCGTGACGCTGCTGATTGCCGGCCTCGTTGGGGCGGCGCTGGCGGTGGCGATCGGCCTGCCGGCGTTGCGGTTCCGGGGACTCTTCCTCGCGGTGACCACGCTGGCCTTGGCGGTCAGCACCGGCTCGTACTTCCTCAACCACGATCTCTTCCCATGGTTCGCGCTCGAACCGTCGGCGCGCGTGCTGCGGCCGGTGATCTTCAACAAGTTCGACCTGGAGACCGGCTCGACCTTCTACTACTTCGTCCTGGTGGTGTTCTTCTTTGTTGTCGCGTCGGTGACCGCGATTCGCAAGTCGCGCATCGGTCGCGTGCTGGTGGCCACGCGCGATAACTCGCGGGCCGCCCAGTCGTACGGCGTCAGCCCGGTCAAAGCCAAGCTGATCGCGTTCGCGTTCTCGGGCTTCATCGCCGCGCTGGCCGGCGGCCTGTACGTCTACCGAGGCCACGGCGTCAGCCGTACAGTCCTCGATCCGCAGTTCAGCCTCACGCTCTTTCTTGTGGCGGTGATCGGCGGGCTGGGCTCGGTACCCGGCGCGTTGCTGGGCTCGGCGTTCCTCACTTTCGTGAATTACTCGCCGGCGACGCGCCTGCCCCTCACCCGGCTTCTGGCGAGCGGGGCGTTCGCGCTGTTCATCCTGATGCTGTTCCCGAACGGCTTGGGCGGCTTGTTCTACGACCTGCGCGACAACATCCTTCGCCGGGTCGCCAAAGCGAGAAACATCATCGTGCCGAGCCTCGTCGCCGACGTGCTCGTGGACGACGACGGCGTCACCGTCATCGGTATCAAGGAGAAGGACGATGCCGACACGCGCTCGCTGGGCGATCGCGTCCGTTCGCGCCTGCGCCCGCGCCGCCGCGGCACGGCGACGGAACCGGATCGCGATCACTTGCTCGTGGTGCGCGGTCTCGATGTTGCCTACGGCAAGACCCAAGTCCTGTTCGGTGTCGACTTCGACGTGCGTCGGGGCGAGATCGTCGCGTTGCTCGGGACGAACGGGGCGGGCAAGTCGACGCTGTTGAGCGTCATCGCTGGCCTGCTCCACCCGATCGGCGGCTCGATCGCGTACGACGGGCTCGACATCACTGACCTGGACGCCAACGCGACGGTCGCGGCCGGCGTGGTGATGGTGCCCGGCGGCAAGGGCGTGTTCCCGACGCTGACGGTGGAGGAGAACCTCGACCTGGCCGCGTGGCTGTTCCGCAAGGACCCCGAGCACGTCGAGCGGGCGACCGCGCAGGTGCTCGAGTACTTCCCGATCCTGCGCGACCGCTGGTCGCAGAAGGCGGGCAACCTGTCGGGCGGCGAGCAGCAGATGCTCACGCTGGGGCAAGCGTTCATCGCCCAGCCGAAGCTGCTCATGATCGACGAGCTGTCGCTCGGTCTGGCGCCGGTCGTGGTCGAGCAACTGCTCGAGATCGTCAAGGCGATCCACGCCAGCGGCACGACGATCGTCTTGGTGGAGCAGTCCGTCAACGTCGCCATCACTCTCGCCGAGCGGGCGGTCTTCATGGAGAAGGGCGAGGTCCGCTTCGACGGACCGACGGCCGAGCTGCTCGATCGGCCCGACGTTCTGCACGCGGTGTTTCTCAAGGGCACCGCGGCGGCGCAGGGCGGCGCGGCCCGATCGAACGGCGATCGCAAGGCATTCGAAGCGATGTGCGCACACTGTGGCCACAGCCATCCGTTGGCCCTCGAGGTTCGCGATCTCGCCGTCAATTTCGGCGGCGTGCTCGCGGTCAGCGACGTGAGTTTCGAGGTCCATCGCCGGCAAGTACTCGGCATCATCGGGCCCAACGGCGCCGGGAAGACCACGGTGTTCGACGCGGTGTCGGGCTTCGTCACGCCATCGAGCGGACGGATCATTCTGAGTGGCAGCGACGTCACTGAGCTTTCGCCTGACGGGCGGGCGATGCTCGGCCTCGGGCGATCGTTCCAGGACGCCCGCCTGTTTCCCTCGATGACGGTGCGCCAGACGATCGCGGTGGCGCGTGAGCGCCACATCCGCACGCGGGATCCGATCGCCGCCGCCCTGCTGTCGCCGGCGACGCGCATCGCCGAGCGCGAGGTTGCCCAAGACGTCGACGACCTGATCGAGTTGATGCGACTCGAGGCCTTCGCCGACAAGTTCGTCGGGGAACTGTCGACCGGCACGCGCCGCATCGTCGACCTCGCGTGCTCGCTGGCGCACGAGCCCGAAGTCCTGCTGCTCGACGAGCCCAGCTCGGGGATCGCCCAGCGCGAGACAGAAGCGCTCGGACCCACGTTGCTCGACATCCGCGACAAGACCGGCGCCGCGCTCGTCGTGATCGAGCACGACATGCCGCTGATCACGGCGATCTCCGACGAGCTACTCGCGCTCGACCTTGGGTCGGTCGTGGCGCGGGGGGTCGCCGACGATGTGATCAACCATCCCCGCGTCGTCGAGGGCTACCTCGGTGGCCGCGAGGCGGTCATACAACGCTCTGGCGCGCGATCGTCGACGCGTCGGCGCCGAGCGAAGGGAGCAGCGGCCCGATGAGGAGATGCACCGTGCTTCTGGCCGCTTCTGTTGCGCTGGTCGCCGGCGCCGGGTTCGCGGCGATGCCGAGCGCGCGGGCGGCGACGGATCCGGCCACGATCACCGCCGTCAGCTGGTGGACGCTGGCCACCGCGGCCCCAAAGCCGGCCGGCGGGTTCCAGGTTGCGCAGAGCGCTAACGGCTCGGAGATGTCGGTGGCGGCGGTGAAGATCAAAGTGAACCTGGCCAAGCTGGGCTCGGCGCTCTTCGTCCTCAACGAAGCCAACACGAGCCTGCGGTCTGACGGCGCCGGCATGCTCGCCTGCCTCACGACGACCAACTGGACGCCCGGCAATCCTGGTCTCTGGTCCGATATGCCGCCGCGGGACTGCAAGCGGACGATCCAGATGGTTCACAGCAGCACGCTCAAGACGTGGAGCGCGGATCTCCTGCCCTTCCTCAACGGCCAGACCGGAACCGTCGGGGTCATGTTCATCCCGGGCGCGCCGCCGCCCGGTTCCATCCCGATCCCGACGCTGGAGTCGCTGCCGGTCGCCATCCCGTCGTTGCCGATTCCGGTCGTTGGCGGCGTTCCCATCCCGCCGCCCATCCCCGCGCTGCCCGCGCCGTTGCCTCCGGTCGACTATCCCGAGCTGCCGGCATCGGTCCCCGCGCCTGTGCAGATCGGCTACATGATCGACATCAACAGCGCACAGATCGGCGCCCTTCCGCCACTCGCGTCGCTGGCCGCCACTGGTGACTTCGACGGAGGCGACAACGGGTTGCTCGGCGGCTCGGGCTTTGACTCCCTCGGCGGCGAGAGTGGCCTCAGCGGCACCGCCGCGGTCACGCCACCGCTCGCGCCCAGCGGGTCGACGGCTGACGCCTCGCCGCCGGCTCCGCTCGTGCTCACCGGGCACGCCGGGCGGCCTTGGGGCCGGGCCTGGGGCTTGCTGCTCCTCGCCGGGCTTATCGGCGCGGGCGGCGCGGTCGTCCGCCGCCAGGTTTCGTTCGCGAGCCAGTAGCTACTCGACGAGCTCGACGGGCGTCGCCGTCAGCTCGACGACGCCGTCGTCGCGCAGCACGCGCAGGGTGATCGACCGCCCGATGGCGTCGGAGATCATCAGCCGCTGAAGGTCGCCGGCGCTGTCCATGGCGACGCCGTCGACGTCGAGGATGACGTCCTTGGGGCGAAGGCCGGAGGCGGCGGCCGGGCTGTTGTCGACGACCTCGTTGACGCCGATGCCGGCGGTGCGGCCGGCCGCGCCGGTAAGGCGCGGGGGCAACGGCCGGCGGCCGCCGACCAGTCCGAGGTACGCACGACGGAAGCGGCCTTCGCTCATCAGCGCGCCGATGATCTGTCGCGTCGTCGCGTTGATCGGCACCGCCAGCCCGAGCCCGATGCCGGCGACCGCGGTGTTGACGCCGATCAACCGGCCCCGTCCGTCCACCAGCGCGCCACCCGAGTTGCCGGGGTTGAGCGCGGCGTCGGTCTGGATGACGTTCTCGACGACGCGCGCCGCTGACTCGGTGCGCGTCGGCAGCGAACGGCCGAGCGCGCTGACGACGCCCGCGGTCACGGTCCCGGTGAGGCCCATCGGATTGCCGACGGCCACGACGAGCTGGCCGACCCGAAGCGCGTCGGCGTCGCCCAACTCGGCGGCGGCGAAGTCGGAGCCGCGCACGCGGATGACGGCCAGGTCAGACAGCGCGTCGGTGCCGATGACCTCGTAGGCGAGCTCGCGACCGTCGGCGAACGTGGCCGTGCCGCCACCACCGGCGACGACGTGGGCCGATGTAAGTAGGAATCCGTCGGGCGTGATGACGACCGCCGAGCCGGAGCCCCGATTGCCCACCGCGAGGTGGGCGACGAGGGGCAGCACGTGCTGGGCGACCGTCGTCACGACCTGCGAGTAGGCGTCGAGCGCGGTGTCGTCGAGCGATGTGTCCTCGAGGACGCTCACAACGAGACCGGGCCCTCGGACCGCACGGTCTTAACGTGGGCGAGCGCGTCTTCGAGGTCCTTGAGCCAGTCGGCCTCGTGCTTGCCGACGAGCCGGACGCACCAGCCCAACGCATCGGCGCGGCTGCGCGCCACACCGGCGGCCACGAGGGTGTCGAGCACGGCGCGCTCGGGCAGCCGCAGCCGGGTCATCACGGGCAGGGCGGCATGGGTGAACAGTCGGCGCTCGCCGCCGACCTCGATGCCCCACGACACCTTGCGATTGAACTTCTGTTCCGCGTCATTGGCGATCTTCATCCGCTTCTCGCGCGTGCGCTCACGGAACTCGCGCCCATCGCCGTCGATGGGGATGACGACCACGACCTCGTCGTTGTCGCTGGTCACCGCCAGGTCGCCAGTACGCCAGTCGGCCGGGACCTTCTTGGTGAAGAACTCGGTGAGCTTCTCCGTTGTAGTCATGATTACATGATTACACGGACGGCGACCCTATGCGGCGGCGGTAGCGGCTTCCTTTTCGGAGATGTCAGCGTGGGCGAGGATGTCGCGCCCGGCGACCTCGGCGATGTGGTCGTCCCAGCCGCCGCCGTTGAGGTGGCGACGGGTGTAGCGGACGGCGACCAGGGCCTTGCGGGGGTTGTCGACCGACTGCTCGAGCAGGAGGGCGGCGCTCACCGTCGTGGCCAGCAGGTTGGTGAGGCGACCGGCGCCCGCTTCGGCGGTGTCGGGATCGAGGTCGCCGAGCTTGTCCACGCGCGAGTGCAGTTGGGCGACGGCGTGGGCGACGGTCTCGACCGCTGACGTCACGAAGCCGGGTCCGCTGGTCGCCGCCGCGGTCAGCGCGGTCTCGATGCGATCGAAGGCGGCGTGGTGCGCCTCGTCCCGCCGGATCGCCCGCAGCACGTCGAGGGCGCAGATGTTGTCGGTGCCCTCCCAGATGGTGTGGCACTGCGCGTCGCGCAGCTGGCGCGTCAGGTGCCAGTCCTCGCAGTACCCGTTGCCACCGTGGAACTCGATCGCCAGCGTGGCCGCCTCGATGCCGTAGCGGCAGAGGCGAACCTTGGCCGCGGGGATCAGGATGCGGCGGAGGCGCAGCCCGTCGGCTTGGCGCGACGCCGCGCTGCACTCGAAGCCGAGCGCGAAGGCGGCTTCGAGGTCGGCCTGCATGTCGACGAGTTGCTCGCGGGCCAGCGGGAGGTCGACGAGGAAACGACCCTTGGCCTGACGGTGGTGCGCCCAGATCGCCGCCTCGAGGAAGCAGCGGCGGGCGATGCCGAGGCCCATCATCGCGATGCCGAAGCGCGACCCGTTGACCATCTCCATCATGCGATTGAGCCCGCCGGCATCAGAGTTTGTACCGCGTCCTTCCTCTCCCGGTCGCCTTCCGGCTTCGCCTCCGGCTCCCTCTCGGCCGCGCAGCGCGTAGCCGACCGCGCCTTCGAACTCGACCTCGCCGGTGGGGACGCTCTTGGTGCCGAGCTTCGGCTTGAGCCGGCGCATCGTGTAGTTGTTCGGCGTGCCGTCGTCGAGGTAGCGGGGTACGAGGTACAGGCCGAGACCGCGCGGGCCGTCGACGGCGCCCTCGGGCCGGGCCAGCATCACGATGGCGGCGCCGTCGATGTTGGAGCAGAACCACTTCTCGCCGTCGATGAGCACGCGACCGTCGCCGATGTCGCGCGCCGTGCAGTGCACGGTCCGCCCGAGGTCGGAGCCGCCGTCGCGCTCGGTGAGGAACATCGAGCCGTCCAGCCCGTCTTCGAAGGTGTCGGCGCGCAGCCCGGCCAGCAGCCGGTCGCGGACATCGGGTGGCGCGTAAGCGGCGACCAGTCCGGCCACGCCGCCGGTCATGCCGGTGCTGCACACGAGACCGGTGTCGGCCTGCGACAGCAGGTAGCTCGTCCCCGCGTAGACGACGCCGGGCGACGGGCGGCCGCGCTGCTTCTCGTCGGCCGCGAAGCCCGAGACATAACCCGACGCCCACAGCGCCTGCTTCGAGTCGATCGTCGCCGGGTGGTGCTCGATCGTGCCGATCTCGTTTGCCCACCGATCGAACCGGACGAGTTGGGGCGGGTTGGCGTCGATGACCTCGGCGTTGGGGGCGATGCGGGTGCCGATCAGCGTGCCGAAGTCGTGCAGCTTGGCCTCGGTGTAATCACGGTCGTCGGCCGGGCAATCGCGCGCGACGCGCGCCCTGAGATCTGGGTCGAGCTCGTACCAGTCGTGGCCGATCGAGGAGTCCAGCGCGGCGTAGTCGATCATCCCGCCATCGTACGGCTGCCGATTCATCGTTGACGAGGGCGGAGCGCGGGCGTATAACCCAAGTCCGCTCGCGACGGAGGGAATTTGGGGACGTCTGATGAGCTACGCACCGAGCAGGAACACATTGACCGCGCTTACGAGCGCATAGACCAATTACGGGCCGCGGCCCGGAGCCGCGCCGCCGACGCCCTGGCCACCAGTGTCAAGGGCGGCCAGACGTCCCACCGGCTTGACCGCGACGCGCTCGTCCACGCGAGCTTGGAGCGCGACGCCGCCCTGCAAATCGGCGACCAGTCGCTGTGCTTCGGCCGCATCGACACGGTGGGCGGCGACCGCTTCCACATCGGTCGGCTGAGCGTGAGTGACGCGGCGGGCGAACCACTGATCGTCGACTGGCGAGCGCCCGTCGCCGAGTCGTTCTATCGAGCAACCGTGCACGACCCGGCCGGCATCGTGCGGCGGCGGCACCTGCGAATGCACCGGCGCACCGTTATCGCCGTTGACGACGAGGTGCTCGACCGGACCGGTGACGCGCCGGCCGACACAGAGTTGGTCGGCGAGGCCGCGCTGCTCGCCGCGCTCACCCAGCGCCGCACCGGGCGCATGGGCGACATCGTGGCGACGATCCAGGGCCGGCAGGACCGCGCCATCCGCGCGCCGATGCCGGGCGTGCTCGTCGTGCAGGGCGGTCCCGGCACCGGCAAGACCGCGGTCGCGCTCCACCGCGCCGCGTATCTGCTCTACGCGCACCGGCTGCCACTGGCGACCCAGGGCGTGCTGGTCGTCGGGCCCAACCCGGTGTTCTGCCGCTACGTCGAGAACGTGCTCCCGGGCCTGGGTGAGACCGGCGTGCGCTTGTCGACGGCGGGGAACCTCGTACCCGAGGTCGAGGTGACGGCAGTGGACTCGGTCGCCGACGCCGCGGTGAAGGGCGACGCGTCGATGCGTGACCGGTTGGCGTCGACCATCGTCTCGCACCGACGTCCCCTCGACGCGACCGTGGCCATCCCGTTCGGCGCCTGGCGGCTCGAGGTCACTCCCGCCGAGAGTGCAGCGTTGATCGACGGCGTCGCGGCCGACGCGGCCGCGCACAACGCGGGTCGCGCGGTCATGGCGCGCGAACTCGTGGACCTGCTCGTCGGCAAAGCCGGCGCTGCGCTCGAGCGCGCCGCGCGCGTCGGCTACTCCGGGCCAGAGGCGGCGCGGGATCGCCGCACGTTGGTAGGCCGCTTGCGGGAGACACCTGAGGTGGCCGTCCTGCTCGAGCGGTTGTGGCCGCGGCTGACGCCGGGGGAGGTCGTCGACGAGACGATCGCGGCCGCTGGCTTAGTCGTCCGTCCGGCTCGGAGCGAGCACGACGCCGCGTTGCTGGACGAGGCGGCCGTGTTGTTGGGCCCGCGCCGGCGCAAGGTGCGTCGCGAAGGCCCGCGTCGAGTTGTCCTGGACGACGCCCTCGACCGGACGCTCTCCGAGCTGGGCATGCTTCCCGCCTGCCCGAGCTGTGACGCCGAGCTCGCCCTGCGCGACGGGATGTGGGAGTGCGATCTCTGCGAGCGGCACTGGCAGCCGGACGCGGTGATGACCGAGGTCGAGCGCCGCCAACTCGACGAGGCGATCGATCGCATCACCGGCACGTACAGCGCGCCCACGCCCGAACCCGAACGGCTCGAGACGTTCGGCCACGCGGTGGTCGACGAGGCCCAGGACCTCACGCCGATGCAATGGCGCGTGCTGCACCGGCGGGTCCCGTCGGGGTCGATGACGATCGTCGGCGACCTGGGCCAAGCCAAGTACCCGTGGACGCCCTCGTCGTGGGAAGCAATCGCGTCGGCGGCCGCCCCGGATGCGCCCGCCTCGGTGCTCGAGCTGGAGGTCAACTACCGCACGCCGCAAGAGGTGATGGAGCTGGCGGCCGCGGTCCTTCACGCGATCGATCCGGCTCGTCGGCCACCACGGTCGGTTCGCAGTTCGGGCGAGCCGCCGCGCGTGGTGGCCGTGTCGACCGACGTGTTGGCCGCGGCGCGCAGTGAGGCCGCCGTCGAAGCGGCCGCCGTCGACGGTGGTCGGGTGGCGATCGTCCTCCCGCCCACGCTGGCGGCGCCGGCGGGGCCGTCCGTCCTCGACGACGTGATCGCGGAACTCGGCATCGACGACGCCAAAGGTCTCGAGTTCGACAGCGTCGTCGTGGTCGAGCCGGCCGACTTCGATCTCGGAAGCCTCTACGTCGCGCTGACCCGCTCGACGCAGCGCCTCACAATCGTGCACAGCAAGGCGCTTCCTGCGCCGCTGGCCTCGTCCTCGTAGCATGCAGCCGATGGGGAGGCGGTTGCTGGGAATCGTGTTGTCCGCGTTGGCCATCGCGGCGACGACAGGTTTCAACCACGCGTCGGAGGCGGGGCCCGACCTGGCCCGGCCGTTCACGCCGACCCCGTTGTCGCCCGCGATTTACGACATCGCCGCCCCGGTGCACACCATCGTGAAGGCGAGCGACGGCGTCGATCTCTTCGTCGAGGCCTGGCTGCCGGCGCCGCGCAACGGCAACGTCCCGCCCGCCCGTGTGCCGGTCGTCGTCGTGGCGACCCCGTACGTCGTCAGCGGAACGATCGAGTCGCAGCGCACGCTCGACGCGGTCGTCCGCCGGGGCTACGGCTACGTGCAGTTGCACGTCCGCGGCTTCGGCGATTCCGGCGGCTGCGTCGACCTGTTCGGTCCCAAGGAAGCCGACGACACCGCGCGCGTCATCGAGTGGCTCGGCACCGAGGCGCCGTACTCCAACGGCGTCGTCGGGGGCTACGGCGTGTCGTACCCCGGCGGCACGTTGGTGAACGCCGCCGGCCGCGGCGACCCGGAGAAGACCAAGTACCTGAAGGCCATCGTGATCGGGGCACCCGAGGTGTCGGAGTACGACGCCCGCTGGATCTTTGATGGCGTGCCGTCGTTCCTGCTCGGTCCGCTCCACGTTCTCAACTACATGGGCCAGTCGTACTTCCCGGGTCTCATGCCCGGCCTGCCCGTCGCCACGCCGCAACACCTGCTGGAGAAGCCCCCGTGCCAGCCGGCGCACATGGTGTCGACGCTCGACGACCTGAACGGCGACTTCACGCCGTACTTCGCTGCCCACGAGAACCGGCCCTACGTGCCGCGCATCAAGGCGGCGGTGCTGATGACCCATGGACACGCCGACCTCGTCCCGATCGGCGGCGTCCCGCCGATGGTGCAGGCCGGTCTGTTCGACCACATCGCGCCGTCGACGCCGAAGGCCGGGATCTTCGGCGTGTTCGGCCACTCGAACCCGCCGCGCGCCGACTGGGTCAACACGATGGTGGCCTGGTTCGACAAGTGGTTGAAGGGCCTCGACACCGGCGCCGACCAGTGGCCGGTGGCCCAAGTGCAGGGCACCGACGGGCAATGGCGGGCCGAGCCGAACTGGCCGGGCACCGGCGGTCCGGCCGGCCAACTCGCACTCGGTAAGGCGACGTTGGGTGCGACGGCGCCGAGCGGACAGTCGGGCTACATCGACCTCGGGCTCGAGACGACGCTCGGCCGCATACCGGGCACGTTCCTCACCTTCGAGACACCGCCGCTGCCCGGCCGCCTCGAGATGACGGGCCAGCCCGTGCTCGACCTGTGGCTCAAGCTGGGCCTGCCCGACGCGCACATCGCGGCCAAGCTCGAGACGTTCGACGCCGCCGGCAACCCCATTCCGAACGGCTTCACGTACGGCCTGCGCTCGGCGAGCCATCTCGCGCCGCTGGTCGACAACCGCTTCGGCCAGGCCAAGGGCAAGCTCCCGCGCGTTGCCGTGCCGCTCCGCGTGCCGGTGCGATTCCAACCGACCGATCTCGTCGTGCCCGCTGGCGGCAAGGTGCGCATCACGATCGCGGGGTCGGTGATCGTCAACACCGGCCTGGCGCAGCTCGGCATCCCCGAGCCGCTGTTCCTCGGCCCGTCGCAACCGTCGTTCCTCCCGACGCCGGTCAACGTGCTGCACAACTGCGCCTGGGTCAGCGCTCTGCGGTTCGAGATGCCGAGCGCGACGCCGGACTTGCTCCGGGTCGACGGCGCCCCGGCCGGACCCGTGATGACCTACCCGGCGAGCAACGCCGGGGGGCTGGCGTCGGCGCCGGTCTGCGGACAGCTGCCGTACAAGCCCGCCCTGTAGCACCCGCGTACCGAGTAGGTCGCGTCACGCGGCACACTCGTCTCATGGCGCGACGGCGACCGGGCATCTTCTGCGTCGAGGGCGGCTGGTCGCCCAAGCTCACCGACAAGCAGAGCGTCCGCCCGCTGCTCGAGTACCTCGAGGGCGTGGGCCAGATCAGGTTTCTCCACGACAACGTCCGCACGGTCAGCGAGCTCGTCCACATCATCAAGCTGTGGCCGCAGCGCCAGTATCAGCGGTACTCGATCGGGTATTTCGGGTTCCACGGAGTGCCCGGCAAGCTGCGGATCGGCCGCAAGTTCATCACCCTCGACGAGCTGGCCGATTCCATGAACGGCTCGTCGGCGGGCAAGACGATCTACTTCGGATCGTGCTCGGTGCTCAACCTCCCGCGCCGGGAGATCGAGACCTTCCGGAAGGCGACGCGCGCCCGGTGCGTGGCCGGCTTCGACCGTGACATCGACTGGCACGAGTCGGCCGCCTTCGACTTGATCCTGTTCGAGGCGCTCACCTACTACCAACGCATCGACGCGGTCGACCGGTGGCTGCACGACAACTACGGGCCGCTCGCCAAACGGCTCGGCTTCCGCATGGTGTACGGCTAGCGCCGTGCGCTAGTTGAGCGTCGGGTCTTCGGGGAAGTCGGCCACCGCCGCCAGGTGGCCCCCCTGGCGGCGCAGGACGTCGGGCCACAGCTCCTCGGGCTCGTCGCTCATCACGTCGCCCGCCTCGGCGTCGACCACGATCCACGCGCCGGCGCCGATCTCGTCCTCGAGCTGCCCGGATCCCCAGCCGGCGTAGCCGGCGAAGACGCGCACACGAAGCGACTCGTCCTCGGGATCCTGTTCAAGGTCGACGGTCGCGATCTCGGTGCCGCGCTCGACGAGTCCGATCGCGCTGCTCGTCGAGACCGGCCCGCCGACGAAGACAACCGGCGGGTCGGCCGCCACCGCGACCCAGTTGGGCAAGGGCTCGCCCACGCTCAGGGGGCTGGGCCGGTTGATCACGACGCCGACCGCGCCGGCGTCGGAATGCTCGAGCATGAACACGACGGTGCGGTCGAAGTTCTTGTCGACGAGGACGGGAAGGGCGACGAGCAGCTTGCCCTTGAAGGTGGCGTCACCCATCGATCAGCCAAGCGGGCAGGGCCGGGGCGCGCCGCCGCCGACCTGCCGGATCGCCTCTTCGAGGCACCACACGCGGAACGCGCGCACGTCGGCGGGTGAGGGCAACGTCAGCAATGCTCGGTTGCGGCACAGCTCGTCGGCGGTGTCCATCAACTCGAGGAACTGCTTACCTTCGCTCACGACGCGGACGGGAACATCGCTCGCCACCGTCACGCGCGCTTCGCCTCTTTCCGCGGCCGCCCGCGCCGCCATCTCCGCGTTCGAGCGCGACCCGCCATAGGCCTCAAGGATGTGCCGAACCTGCGATGCGACCGGGTGCGCCGGGTTGGCGCCGGCGACGGCGAGTTGCGCTTCGCGGACGAGGCCGGCCAGGTGAAGCTCGGACGCAAGGACGAGCCGGACGGGTAGGTCGACGTACACGACACGCGCGTAGCCGGGGGCGGGCTGGTCGGGGAGCGTCGCCGGGACGCCGCCCGTCACCGACGTCGCCTCGCTGTCCGCGCCCCGCCGCAGCTCGCACCACGCGGTCTTGCCCGTGGCCTCGTTGGCGATGCCCCACCGGCTGGCCAGCGTCGCCACGACGTGAAGGCCCCGCCCGGTCATGGCGTCCTCGAGGATGGGCTCGTAGCCGATCATCGTCGCGTCGACAACTGCTGTGCCGTCGTCGAACACCTCGATGCGGACGCGGTCGCCGAGGTCGAACACGCGCAGAACGATCGTGTCGCCGCCGTGCAGCGCGGCGTTGGTGATGAGTTCGCTCGCAGCCAGCGCGGCGTCGTCGGCCTGGTCGGCAAATTCCCACTCGTCGAGGGTGGCGCTCACGAAGCGGCGGCCGTCGCTGGCGCTCTGGGCCACGCCGTCGAGCCGCACTTCGCTCCGACGCGCCGGCTCGACCGTCAGGGCCAGCGCGGCCATGTCGTCATGCGGCTGTTCGTCGACGAAGGTGCGCGCCGCCTCGTCGAGCGCGGCGATGACCGAGCCCGCTCGGATCCCGGCCCGGTCGAGAACGGCCCCGATGCCCTCGGCGCCGAAGAACCGGTCGCGGTCGTGGCGCTCGGTGATGCCGTCGGTGAACAGTACCACCGCTTCGCTCGGCGCCAGCTCCAGGCGCTGGTCTATGGCGTCGCAATCGCCGGGGAGCCCGAGGGCCAGTCCCGGCGCGCCGGCGGACTCGATGGCGCCGTCGGCCCGGCGGACGAGCGGCAGCGGGTGGCCAGCGCAGGCGACCACGGCGGTCGCACCGTCGGCGCGCGGCTCCAACACCACGACGACCGCGGTGCAGAAGCGCGGCTCCAACTCGGCGTTGGTGGGGAGGTCGTTCACCAGCACGGCGTGGACCTGGCGGAGGATGGCCGCCGGCGAGTGCTCACCGATGGCCACCGCTCGGATCGTGTGGCGCACGAGACCGGTGATCGACGCCGCCTCGGGGCCCTTGCCGCACACGTCACCGATCGCCACGACCCAGCGGCCGTCGCCGGCGGGGAACGCGTCGTAAAAGTCGCCGCCGGCGTCGATGTTGCGACCGGCGGCTGAGTAGGTGGCGGCCAGCTCGACTCCGGGGATCGTGGGTAGCGCGGGTGGCAGCAACGCGGCCTGAAGGCTGCGCGCCACGCGTGTGCGCTCGGCGTAGAGCCGGGCATTGTCGATGGCGGTGGCCGCTCGCCCGGCCAGCTCCCGTCCGAGCGTGAGTGCGTCGTCGTCGAGGTCGCGCCCACGGTCGTTCACCAGGGCCATCACGCCGATCGTCTGGCCGCGCGCGTTGAGCGGGAGGAGGATCAGGGCGCCGAGGTTGAGCTTGCGCACGTCGTCGTGGGCGAAGACCCGCGTGATGTCCTCCTCGCCGGTGCGCACGACGGCGCCGATGCCCCGCGGCGCGGAAAGATCCGGCGGGAACTTGGTCGCCAGGTCGCGCGCCGCCTCGAGTCTCGCCGGATCGGCGTGCCACACGTTCCGCAGCTGCACGTGGCCGCGGTCGTCGGTGATGTAGATCGCGCACCAGTCGGCGATGCGCGGCGCGACGAGGTGCGTGACCCGCGCCAACGTCGAGTCGACCTCGAGGTCGGTGGCCAGCGCGGCCGACGCGTCGGCGAGGAAACGGAGGCGGCTGTTGGCGTGGACCAATTCGCTACGCGCTGCTTCGTTTTCGGCGTAGAGGCGGGACCGGGCGATGGCCAGCGCGCAGTGGGCGGCGAGGGCCTCGAGGAACGCACGGTCGGCCGCGTCGAACCGCCGCGCCTTGGTGAAGCCGAGGACGAGGGCGCCGAACGGGTCGGCGTCCTCCTCGGCAATCAACGGGACGATGGCAACGGATTCGTCGCCGACGACCGGCGCCTCGAGGAAGATGGGATAGCGCGCCTCGAGCTCGGCGGAGGTCTCGATGAACACCGACTCGCCGGTGCGCACCGCGTCGCTCGCTGGCAGCGGCGCGTCGAGGGAGAAGCGCCGGAAGGCTTCGTTGACGTCGGCCGGATACCCGCTTTCGGCCACGATCTCGAGTTCGTCGCCGTCGGGCGTGAGAAGGCAGAGCGAGCCGGTATCGCCGCCGAGTTCGGCGAGCCCTTCGCCGAGAACCAGCTTGGCGACCGCCGCTTCGTCGCGCGTGCGGGCGAGGCGGGCGGTGAGCGACTGCAGAATCGCGAGTCGCTCGGTCACGGTTGGATTATGCCGGTACTCCGTCGCGCAGGACGGCGAACTGTCGATCGGGATCGTCCTGGGGGAGCCGTTCCGCCGGCGGGGCCGGGGCGTCGCCCTTCAACGCGATGGCACCGTCGGGCGCGTACTGGAGGATGTAGGCCTTGCGCGTGGCGGTGCTGACGTTGGGCCCGGTGCGATGCGGCGTCAGTGAGGAGAACACGACGACGCTGCCCGCCGGCGCTTCCACCGGCACCGCGTCGACCGGATTTTCGAGGCACTGGAAGCCGACGGGCGTCAGCCAGTGTTCGAGCGTGCCCTCGCGGTGCTTTCCCGGCGCGACCCATGGGCAGCCGTTGTCGACGGTGGCGTCGACGAGCGGGACCCAGCACGTGAGGTATTGCTGCGGCTCGACGAACGTGTACCCGTTGTCCTGGTGCCAGGGGAATTCCTTGGGCGACTCGGGCTTCTTGTAGACGGCCTGGTCCCAGTACAGGCGGGTGTCGGGCCCGATGAGGTCGTGGTTGAGGTCGGCGAAGGCGTCGCTGGCGGCGAACTCGCGCACGACCGGCGACCGGGTGACGAGGTGCGTCGTGAACGTGATCGCATCGGCGTCGGCGATGAACATCGTGCCGCCCTGCTCGCGCAGCCATTCGGTGGACCGTTCCTCGAACGGGTCTATCGCCTCGGTGACACGCGCGAGAGCGTCCGGGTCGAGGGCGTCCTCGAGAAGGAAGTAGCCGTCGTCATCCCACTGGCGCGCCTGCGCATCGGTGATGCGGCGGTACGGCCCCGGCGGCGTCTGCCAGGTGAATTCCTTGTTCCAAGGATGCACGGGCATCAGGGTCGCGAGCGTAAACCGATGCGTTCGTACACGTCGGTCGGGATCGCGGCGGTGTCCTTGTAGATGTGATGCACGCAGGGCTCGCCCGGCGCCGTGGGCGGGATCTCGACGGTTACCGGGGCTCGGCCGTCCTCCACCGGTTGGATCTCGTTGTTGATCGAGCAGTGCGCGCAGTACACCGGCAGCCCGTCGCGCATGAACGTGCGCGGGCCCGCCTCGCGAAGCGTGAGGTGCGGGCCACCCTGGTCGTCGTAGCGGCCCTCGTCGATCAGCCGGCCGCCGGTGCCGCATTGGAAGGACAGCGTGATCTTCTCGTCGTCCTCGCTCACGTCGCAGGTCCCGAAGTTGGCGAGCATGGCCCGGGCGATGGCGCGGGCCCGGGTCGCCGCCGGCAACGTGTCCCACGCCGGATCACGGCGACGGCTGACGAACTCGTCGCCGAACTCGCGGAGCGCGCGCTCGACCGCGGCCTCCCCCTGCTCGCGGCCGATGAACGAGAGCAGGGCGGTGATCCAGTTGATTGAGTAGTCCTGCAGGCTGCGCCACTGCTCGACGGCGCGGTCGAGGAGGCGCTGGGCCTCGTTGGCGTCGCCCGCCGCCAAGGCGGCCTTGGCGCGGTCCCATGTAGGGGTGGTGAGGGCGGGGTCAGGCGTGCTCATGCGGCGGCTTTCGCTCAAGTCGGTGGGATTGGTGCCGATGGGTGGATCGTGGACGCGACCATCCGCAAAGCGGTGATGCGCACGCTGGCGACCGGTGCGCTGCTCATCGCGGTCGTTCCGCCGGCGGCGGTGCTGGCGACCCAGCCCCGCCCGGTCAAGTCCATCGTGCTGAAGATGTCGCTCGAGCCGAGCGACGATCCGCGCATGGCGACTAGCGCGGCAGACCCAGCACGCGCTCAGCGATGATGTTGCGCTGAATCTCGCTCGTGCCGCCGGCGATCGTCGCCGCGAAGGCGCGCAGGTACTGATCGGCCCACGCACCGCCGCGCACGACCTTGGGGGCCGCGTGGTCGCGATCGAAGGCGTCGATGCCGAACGCCTCGACGCCGGCCGCGAACGCTTTGCGTTGCGTCTCGCTGCCGAACAGCTTGAGGAGCGAGTGCTCGGGTGACGACTTGCCCCGCGCGTACTTGGCGAAGCCCAGGTAGCCCATGAGCGACATGGCCTGCACATCGATGTACAGCGACGCGACCGTGTCGTGGAATCGCGCGTCGGGGTGCTCCTCGATGAGGCCGTTGACGATGTTCTTGACGTTCTGCGCGTGATTGACCCACAGCATCGCCCGCTCGTGGGCCAGTGAGCCCTGGGTGATCGGCCACCCGCCGTTGAGTTCGCCGAGCAGGTTCTCGCGCGGGACGACGACATCAGTGAAGAACACCTCGTTGAAGTCGGCGAAGTCGGGCTCGGTCAACTCCGGCAGCGGGCGGCACGTGATCCCCGGCGTCTGCATGTCGATGATCACGGCGCTGATCCCGCGGTGCTTCGGGAGTGTGGGGTCAGTGCGGACGTAGCAGAGGCACCAGTCGGCGTGGTGAGCGCCCGATGTCCATACCTTCTGGCCGTTGACCACGAAGTGGTCGTCGAAGACGTCGGCGCGCGTCGAGATGCCGGCGAGGTCGCTCCCCGCGCCCGGCTCGCTCATGCCGATGCACCACGCGATCTCGGCGCGCAACGTCGGCAGCGCGAAGCGTTCCTTCTGCTCGTCGGTGCCGTAGTCGAGCACCGACGGCGCAACGATCCCGAGCCCTTGCACGTTGGCGGTGCGCTGAAGGCCGCGGCTCGCCAGCTCCTCGAAGTAGATCATCTGCTGCGTCGGCGTTGCGTTGCGCCCGCCCAGCTCGGGCGGCCAACCCGGAACGAGCCAGCCCTCGTCGAACAACCGGCGTTGCCAGTGGCGCGCCCAGTCCGGCATGTCGGCGCTGGAGTGCTTTACCTGGGCCAGTTCGTCGTCGGTCGGCTTGTTCGCATCGACCCAGTCGATGAGCTCGCGGCGGAACGCCTCGTCGGCGTCTGAGTAGCGCAGTCGCATGCAGGATCGACCCTAATCTGGGCCGCCGCCCCAAGCGCTAGCAGTTGGCGACAGCGCGGCCGTCCCTCAGCGCACGTCGGGTCGCCTGTATCCGATGTCGGCGTGTCACGGCACTCAGCACGGCTTCGCGTCGCCGCCGCATCCAGACGGCAAGTCTCGTCTCATCAACGCGAACGAACTCTGCCTGCAGCAACAACCGCATTAGACGCCGAGCGACGCGGCGCTCGCGGAGGCGGGCACCGGTGGCCCACACGCGATCGCGACATGATCGACCTGATCCCGTCCGGCGTTTGTGATCCGCGACGTCTCGCATCTCGTCTGCGCCGAGCTCTTGGTTGCGTACAGCCTCCGCGTGCATGACATCGATCAACACGAAGAGTCGATCTCGGAGACCCGGGTAGTAGTCCAGCCACGCGGTCCAGAGATCGGGTTGTTGTTGCCCTGGGCGAAGCGGAACGGGCTGATACCAGTGCTCGCCTGTTGACATGCGCGAGAGCTTTTCGTCGAACGAATACTGCATAAGTGGCCGAATCGCGCCCACGTTCCTGACTACATCGATCCCAACAATCGAGAACACAAACGAGGGCGAGACGTCACCCCTGAGCAGCAGGAGGCTCAACTCGCCCAGGAAGAGCAGGACGTCTCGGGCCGCTAGTTCGAATTCGTGCTCTCGCTCACGGGCCTGGTCGCCCAGCTTCATCCGCCGAGCGGACTCTTCCTCAGATGCCACTTGCGCTAGTCGCTCGCTACCGAATCGCGACGCCGCTCTCAACGCCTCAACTTCCCGGAACCGCTCTCGCACGGTTCGGTCGGCAATAGGTGTGTAGAAATCATCCGGGCCGCGGGTCAGCATCAGCGTGATTCCCCACTGTGGAGTGAGATCCCGCCACGTTTGCCTCAGGTCGCGCCGAAGCCCGACCTCGATTTCGCGTGTCTGTGCACGCGAGATGCGGACTTGTCGCGCTGTGAATGCGACTGCAGCTAGACCGGCGACGGCTGACACGGCCGACACAGCAACAGCGGGATCAGCCATACGTCGTCGTCCTCACGGACGAGCGGCGCTCGCGGATCGCGCTGCACACGAATCGCCCGCACGGGCCCATCGCCGGAGGCTAAGTCGCGGCTTGTTGAACGCGATGGTGCTTGGTCGCCCGAGTTGGTTGTTACACCCCTCCGCTACCCTTGAGTAGCGATGGTGTTGGATGAACTCACAGCCGCGATCGACAAGGTCTGCGAGATGGATCCAACGACCCGCGGCGATGCCGAGGCCGTCGAGTTGCTCGAACGCCAGCTGGCCCGCCTCGAGGCGGTGACG
>DASRJI010000173.1:0-9803 GCA_035649535.1 Acidimicrobiales bacterium
CGCCGACGAACGAGACGCGCCTGCTCAAGGCGGCGGCCGAGGAGGCCTTCGGTGGCCTCAAACGCACATGCACACGCGAGAAGGCGGCGACGCGCAGCGCCGAGGACCAAGCCAAGCGCCACGAGCGCATCCACCGCGAACGCTTCCACCGCTCCTGGACCGACGCCGAAGGCGCCTATTGCTATGAGGGCAAGACCACCACGGCCATCGGTGCCCGCATCGACGCCGCGATCGCGGCGCAAGCCGAGCTGGTGTTCAAGGCCGCTTACGCCGAAGGTCGCCGTGAGAGCTCGGCTGCCTACCGGGCCGACGCCTTCGTCAATCTGATCTGCGGCGGCGGGGCGTCGGTCGACACGTCGGTGGTGATCCGCGTGGATGCCACGAGACTCGCCGGCGGCGAGGGCGTGTGTGAGACGAGCACCGGTGACGTGCCGGTCGGCGAAGCCATCGGCCAGATCCTCGCCGGTGCGTTCACCAAGGTGGTGCTGAGCGACGGCACCGACGTCACCAAGGTGATCCACGTCGGCCGGCGCATCCCCGTCGAGCTCAAGACCGCGGTGACCGAACGCGACAACCACCGCTGCGTGCGACCGGGGTGCTCATCGGCGCATCGCCTCGAGGTCCACCACTACCAGGTCGACTTCGCCAAGGGCGGCGCCACCGCCTATTCGAACCTGGCCACGCTGTGCAGCTTCGACCACGACCTCGTCACCTACGGCGGCCATCGCCTCGCAGGTCGGCCCGGTGCGTGGGAGTGGGTGGAGCCGCCGTGACCGATGAATTTCGGGGGCGCGGATCGTCTCAATGTGCATGACCACCACCCTGAACCCCACGTTTGCTGATGCACCGAGTCGTCCTGATCTGGCCAAGGCGCCCGTTGCGGTCGTCGGGGCCGTTGCTGGTGCGGTGGCGGCGATTGCCGCGACCGCGGTTGCCGTCGCGGCCAAGGCTGTCGACGTGCCGATGCTGGCCGCGCCCAAGACCGATCCGGTCGGCCGGGCGATCCCGATGTACGGCTTCGCGATGGGCACGCTGCTCTCCACCACGATCGGCATCGTCATCGCCGTCGCGCTGTTGCGTTACGCCAAGCGCCCGGCGCGCACCTTCGCCATCGTGACGACGGTGCTCACGGTCGCGTCGTTCTCTGGACCGATCACCACCGGCCACGCGACCACGGCGACGCGACTCGTTCTGTCGCTCACCCACGTCGTGGCCGCCGCCATCGTCATCCCCGCCGTCACGTGGCGGCTCGCACAGCGGGCGACGCGCTAGCCCAACGCGTCGTACAGCGCCCGGACCAGCGACTCGCTACGCGGGTCGCCGGTCTGGTCGAACCGCAGGTCGTTCATCACGTAGCCGAAGCCGACGCGGCGGTCGGGGTCGGCGAAGGAGAGGGAACCGCCGGCCCCGGCGTGACCGAAGCAGTTCGGCGGGTTGGCCACGCCGAAGCTGCGGCCGAGCATGAAGCCCAGCCCGAAGACGGTCTCGGCCATGATCACCGCGTCGGCGCCCCGCACTTGCTCGCTCGTGGCTGCGGCAATCGTCTCGGGCTGCAACACGCGCCGCCCGTCGACGCCGTCGCCGACCAGCGACGCGTACAGCCGGGCCAGCCCGCGAGCGTCGCCGATGCCGTTGCTCGACGGCAGTTCGCACGCATGCAGTTGGCGCGTGTTCCACATGTCGTCGTAGTTGAAGTGGCCGCCGGGATTCGAGAACACGCGGGCAAGCAACAACGACTCGCCGAACTGAGCGAGCGCGGCGCCCAGGTCGTTTACCGGCGGAACGAGCCGAGCGACGCGGGGCTCGAGTTCCTCCGGCAATCCGATCCAGAAGTCGACGCCGACGGGTCCGGCGATCTCCTCTTGAAGGAAGCGTCCAATCGTGCGGCCGGTGACCCGGCGAATCAGCTCCCCGACGAGCCAGCCGTAGGTGCGCATGTGGTAGCCGTGCTGCGTGCCCGGCGGCCATAGCGGCGCTTGAGCGGCGATGGCGTCGACGATCGGTTTCCACGCCAGCGCGTCGTCGAGACTGAACTCGCCTTCGACGAGGGGGAGACCGGCTTGGTGGCTCATCACTTGGCGAACGCTGATGGCGTCCTTGCCGGCGGCGGCGAACTCGGGCCAGTACGACGCGACGGTCGCGTCAGGATCGAGCAACCCGCGCTCGATGGCGAGGTTGGCGCACACCGCGGTGACGCCCTTGGTCGACGAGAACACCGGCACCACCGCGTCCTGCTCCCACGGGCGCCCGCTGTCCCGGTCGGCGACGCCGCCCCACAGATCGACGACGGCGGCACCGTCGACGTACGCGGAGACGGCGGCGCCGACCTCGGCCCGCTCGGCGAAGTTGCGGGCGAACGCGTCGCGCACGCCCTCGAAGCCGTCGGCCACCCATCCGTCGATCACGGCGTGACCCTAGAGGCCGTCCGGTTTGGACGGGGTCGCGAAGGGGAACTCACAGACCGTGCCCGACAAGGAAGCTCCGGTGCTCATGCCGAGCGACGTGTCACAGCGCGTCGGGTTCTTCGATCGCTTCGCGGGCTGGGCGTCGCACGTCGCGAGCCGCGCCTACTTCTTCGCATTCTGCGTGGTGCTGATCGTCGTATGGGCGCCGTCGCTCGCCGTCATCGGCAAGGTCGACACATGGCAGCTGATCATCAACACGGCGACGACGATCATCACGTTCCTCATGGTCGCGCTTCTGCAGAACAGCCAGACGCGGAGCGATCAGGCCGTGCAACACAAACTCAACGCCATCGCCGACGGCCTCGCCGACCTGATGGCGCACCTGGTCGGTGACGACGACAGTGACCTCGAGCACGATCTCGTGGAACTGCGCGACGCCGTGGGTCTCGAAGAACGCGAGAGCACCGCGAACAACCGCGCCTCGGCCTAGCTCGGCAGGACCGCGGTAACGGTCGTGTCGGGGAAGTACTTGTGGTGGTGGGCGCCGGTGACTTCGAAGATGGCGGTGCCCTCCCGACCGTCGTCGGTGCGGACGCGCATCTGGTTGAGGCCGCCGCGCTGGAACGGCTCATAGGGCCGATCGAAGGAGCCCTCGGCTTCGACGACGATCCGCCGACCGCCCTCGAGGGTGAACGCGACGGTGCCTCGCAACCCCGTCACCGTCTCGCCGTGCTCGCCGTACCGCGCCGCGCCACCACTGGCGTCGACCCATTCGAGGTCGTGTTCGAGCCGGACCAGCGGGATCGGATCGCTGGCGTCGGTGCCGGCCCAACAGCCGTCGGAGAACACCAACGCGCCGTTGGCCAGTTCCCAATGCCATACGCCCAGGAAGCCGTCGGGTAGCTGGATTTGAAACCACACCCACAGCGGGCAGCGGCCGTGGTCGCGGACGCCCCACGAGTGGTCGCGCTGACCCCACCATTCATCCATCGGGTACGTCTTGCCGGCGACGGTGTAGGTGCCCGAGTACGTCCCCGACTGGAACATGTGGCTCTGGTCCCAGATCAACTCGTGGCCAGCCCGCATCGTGCCGCGCCGGAGTCCGTACGGCTTGGTCCGGGCGCGGAACGTCAGGTCCATCCCGAGCGCGCACTGATCGGGGTCGGCGAACACGCGGATCTCCTCGTAGGGGCGGATGATTTCAACGCGCACGCCGCCGACGTCGGCGGTGTTCGGGTCGCCGTCATACGGTCGGGCCTGGAAGCCCATCACCGGCTCGCCGGCGACCTTGCCCATCTGGAGCGAGTCCATCGTCTCGCGCTGCGGGTAGGTCGCGACGGTGAGGATCACGACGTCGCCGAGGTCGTCTCGGGGATGGGCGATGAAGAAATAGCTCTCGCGCCAATGGGCCGAGTCGATCGCGGTATGGGCGAGCGGTTCGGGAAGCTGGTGGACGAGGAGCTCGTCCATGGGCGAGAGGCGCGGCATGCCGCATTCTTAGTTCCGCGCGTCAGACTTACGTCGTGCTACTTGGCCTCAGCCAGAACTCCGCGTTCCTTCTGCTGTTCGTCGTGCTGCCAGTGGTGATGGCGCCCATCGTCATCGCGTTGGTGGCCCGCCGGTCACCGGACCTGCCCGCGCCGTACCGCACGTCGCAGCTGTTGCTCGACGGCGAGCCGGTCCGCGCCGAGTTGCTCGAGTGGAAGAACAAGGGCCCATTCCTGCTCGACGGCCGTCCGATGGTCGCGTTCAAGCTGCAACTCGTCGGCGAGGCCACCGAGATGTCGATCACCCAGTCGGTACCGCGGCCACTGATTGGCGGCCTCAAGAAAGGGATGATCCTCGATGTCCGGGTGTCGCCCGACCGCGCGGCCGGCGCGATCGTGCTGCCCCTGCATCCGGGGGAGTGGAGCTAGCTCGGCCCCGCGCCCTTGTTGGCGACGCCGGCCGGCATGACCATCGGGACCTTGGGGGTCGGCGGCAGGTCGCCGTCGGGCCGGGGCCACACGATCGGGGTGACGTCGCTGGCGATCGGTTGTCCCACCTCGACGCCACCGCGCTCGACGGCGAAATGCGGATTGGGATAGCCGCGCGTGTTGCCGTCCTTGAAGTAGATGATCGTGTGGACGGCGCGGTCGCGATCGGTCACGTTGGGTTTGGCCAGGTGCACGGTAAGGCCGTGGTGGAATGCGACCGACCCCTTGGGCACTTCGACGAACACCGGCTCGACGCCGACGATCCCGGGCTCGGCGAGGATGTCCTCGGGCTCGCCGAAGAAGATGTTGACGAACTTGCGCAGCCCGATGTCGTGCGTGCCGGGGAGGTAGCCGAGGGCGCCTGATGCCAGCGTCGAACCCTCGAACGGGATCCACGCGGTTATCGACGGGGTTTCCTTCATGGGCCAGTAGGGATGGTCCTGGTGCGCGTCGGTGGGGCGCCCGCCGGCCTGCTTGTACAGGGCCTGGTCGTGCCAGAGGCGCACCGCGTCGACGCTGAGCAGTTCGGCGGCGGCTTGGCCGAGCCGAGGATGGAATGTCAGCGGTCGGATGTCCTCGAAGTCCTCCCACAAGTTCATGCACTGCACGAACGACTGCTGGTAGCGGCTCTTCTCCTCGAGCGGCCGGTCGTCGCCCGCGGTGCGGGTCTTGACCGCGTCGGTGACGAGGGTGTTGTACCGATCCAGCTCTTCGTCGCTGATGAGATCGGGGATCACGACGTAGCCGTCGCGCTCGAACTGCTCCACGTACTCCCGGGCCAGCAGCGTCGTCGTGCTCACTGGTCCACCATCCTTCGGATGGCGGCCCAGCCTGTACTTGCCCGATCGCTCTCCGGCTTCGCCTTCGGCTCACTCATGGCGCAACGTTATCGGATATCGGATACCGTTGGTATCTGTGACTGCCGAGCAGGTTGCGACGTTCCGGGACAACGGCTTCCTCACCCTCGACCGTCTGTCGAGCGAATCCGAGATCGAGTGGCTTCGCAGCGTGTACGAGGATCTGCTCGCCGACCCGGCCGGCCTCACGATTCACTACGAAGGCGAGGCGGGGCCGGATCAGGTCGGCGTGATCGACCAGATGTTCCTGCCCGACCGGCAGTGCCCGGAGTTGCTCGACACCGAGTACATCAACAAGGGCCGCGCGCTGGCCGCCGAGTTGCTGGGTATCGACGCCGGCGACGTCGTCGACGGCGGGCTCATGTTCATACACAAGCCGGCGTCCGGCGGTCGCTCGGCGCCGTGGCACCAGGACGAGGCCTACTGGAAGGAGCTCGGACCGAGCCGCCTGTCGCACAGCTTGTCGATCTGGATGCCCCTCGACGACGTGACCGTCGAGAGCGGCTGCATGCAGTTCATCCCCGGCACGCACAAGTCCGACGATGTCCGCCGCCACCGCAAGCCCCCGGGCATGAACCCGATCGAAGTCGACGAACCGTTCGACGTCGGTGCCGCGGTGCCGTGCCCGCTTAACGCCGGCGACGCGACCGTCCACCACTGCCGCACGCTGCACCACACGGCGGCCAACACGAGCGGCCGGCCGCGCCGGGCCATGACGACGATCTTCCACGGACCGCCAGGTGTGCGCGCCGAGCCCGTCGATCGGTTCTGGCTCACGTGACGCATGCGTGAGTCGGACTTCGACCCGGGGACACCGCCGGCGAGCGACTTCACCGTCCGCCTGACTGACGCGCAGGTCGACGAGTTCG
Source organism: Acidimicrobiales bacterium (assembly GCA_035649535.1). Lineage (GTDB taxonomy): Bacteria > Actinomycetota > Acidimicrobiia > Acidimicrobiales > JACDEA01 > JACDEA01. The sequence goes on from DASRJI010000173.1 coordinate 6,108, forward strand.
ACCGCGTCGGGTTCACCCATATCGATCGCATCACCACCGACGAAGAGCTCGAGTGGCTAATGCCGCTGTATGACCACCTCTTCGAACGCAAAGGCGCATTTCGCGGTGGCTACTTCGACTTGTCGCGTCCGTATGAGAGCGAGGGTGACGACCTGGTGCCGCAAGTGCTGGCGCCCGAGGTCAAGTTCCCGCAGTTGCGAGAGACCACGTTGTTTCGTAACGCGGTCGCCATCGGCGCGCAGCTGCTCGGCGTGGCCGAGGCCGACGTCAAGACGTGGAGCCACATGATCCTCAAGCCGCCGCGCGTCGGCGGCGAGCTGCCCTGGCACCAGGACGAGGCGTACTGGGACACCGGCATGCGGTACCGCGCCCTTGGCTGTTGGGTGCCGCTCGACCCGGCGACGGTCGACAGCGGCTGCTTGCACTTCGTTCCTGGGTCGCACAACCACGGCGTTCGCACCCACCGCCACATCGACGACGACCCGAATGTGCACGGCCTGCTCACCGACGGCGTCGATGATGCCGCCGGCGTCGCCGTGCCGCTCGCGCCGGGCGGGGCGTCGTTCCACCATTGCCGAACGCTGCACCGCTCGACGCCGAACACGAGCGGCCGCGTGCGTCGGGCATGGGCCAACGAGGTCCAGCTCGATCCGGTGCCGTTGGCGGCCGACGACGCGCCCGAGCGCCCGTGGGTGCGCGCCGGCCAAGAAGCGTGGGCGCAACGCACAGTCATCAAGGACCGGCGGTGACACCGACCGCCGGGCGCCTCACGCGCGAAGAGAGCCAAGCGCGGACGCGCGCCGATCTGTTGCGCGCCGCCAACCGGCTGTTCCTTCGCGACGGGTATGCGGCGACGTCGCTGGCGGCCATCGCCGACGAGGCCGGCCTTACGAAGGGCGCGGTGTATTCGAACTTCGCGAGCAAGGACGATCTGTTTCTCGCCGTGTTGCAACAGGCGGCCGAGAACGCAGAGTGGTACTCGTATGCGGCCGGCTCCCGCCCGAGCCGACGCCACGTCGCCCTGTTCCTCGAGATGAACGCCGCTGCGCTGCGGAGCGATCGCGTGCGCAAATGGGTGGCCGAGCACAACCGCGAGTTCTTCCAAGCGGTGGGTGGTCTCACTGGGCTGGTTGCCCAGTCCCTGTACGTCGGGCTGCTGATGCATTCGGCGTTCGACCCTGACATCGACGACGCCACGATCGAGCAGGCCTACGAGTTGCTCGCTACGGTCGCCGCCCATGCTTGACGTCACTGACCTCACCCGCGTATCGCCGGTGCTCGACTGCCGCGCCGTCACGTTCGAGAACCCGACCGGCGAGCGGGGTGCCGGCGGCACGGTCGCCGACGGGCGCAAGGGCGCGCCCAACCGGCGGCTGGAGCCGGGCGAACGGGTGACGCTGGCCGACCTCGCCGGGCCCGGCGTGATCCGCCACATCTGGATGACGTTCCCGCCCGCCCCGCCCGAAGTGATGCGGGCCATGTACATCGAAGTGTTCTACGACGACATGACCGAGCCGAGCGTGTCGGTGCCGTGCGTGGACTTCTTCGGCGTTCCCCACGGTCGCCCGGTACCGAGCACGTCGGCGTTGACCGCGATCCAAGAAGGTCGCGGCTTCAACTCGTTCGTGCCGCTCGCGTTCGGCGATCGCGTGCGCATCGAGTTCATGAACGGCGGGCCGAGCCGTACCTACCTCTACTACCAGGTCGACTACACGCTGGAGCCGACCGAGGGCGCCGGCCGGCTGCACGCCACGTTTCGTCGCCAGAACCCGACAGTGCTGCGCGAGGACTTCGTGATCGAGGAGGGTTTGCGCGGCCCGGGGCGGTTCCTCGGCTGCGTCGTCGGCATTCGGTGTCTCGACCCGGGCACCTGGTACGGCGAGGGCGAGGTCAAGGTGTTCCGCGACGGCGACACCGAGCTGCCGACGATCTGCGGCACCGGCCTCGAGGACTACGTCGGCTCGGCGTGGGGCCTCGGCGCGCACGAGGCGCTGTACGCCGGGACTCCGCTCGATGTGCGCGACCCCCAAGGCGCCCCGCCCATCCCGGACTACGTCGGGTTCTACCGCTGGCATGTCCTCGACCCGATCATGTTCGAGCGCGAGATGAAGGTGACGATCCAGCAGATCGGGTACGACGTGTTCCCGCCCGGTGACGAGGAGCGACTCGCTCGCTGCGAGGCCGAGGGCCGGCCGGCGGGCCTGGGCTTGGCCCGCCCGCGCCGAGTCCCCGGAATGGCGCACGGCATCGTCGAGCGCATCGACGACTACTGCGCCGTCGCCTTCACCGTGTGCGCCGAGGCGCAGGCCGTGCCGCGGCTCGACCTCGACCTCGCGCTGGCCGACCTCGGCCGCTTGCCGTACGAGAAGCCCAACCCGTTCGAAGCCGTCGCCGTCGGCGCGCTCGCAGAGTAGAGAGGACCGCATGCGACTCAGCGAGGAAGAGAAGGCCGACTACAAGCGCGACGGCTTCGTGATCCGGCGCGGCGTCTTCGAAGCGCATGAGCTCGAAGAGATGCGGCGGGCCGGCGACGAGGTCATCGAGCAGCTCATCGCTATTCGCCATGGCCAGCGACTCCCGGCGGGGAGCTACACGTTCGAGCTCGAAGCGACGACCGACGTCGTCATAAAATGGGAGGGCGACTCCGACGTGATTCACGGCATCGAGCCGTTCGCTCATTTCCATCCCACGTTCGAGCGCTACGGGTTGGACGAGCGGTTTCTCGAGCCGGCGCGCGACATCCTCGGCGTCGACGACATCGGGCTGTTCACCGAGAAGCTCAACTACAAGCGGGCCCGTCACGGCGGCAAGGTCGCCCTGCACCAGGACTATCCGTACTGGGTCGGCACGGTCGACGACCTCGACCGGATCATGACGACGATGCTGTTGCTCGACGACTCGACCGTCGAGAACGGCTGTCTCTACGTGGTGCCCGGCAGCCACCAATGGGGCGTGCAGCCGGGCAAGGACGTGGCCGACTTCGGCAAGTTCGAGATGGACGACGACGCGTTCGACCTGTCACTGTTGGTGCCGGTCGAACTGGCGGCGGGCGACATGGTGATGTTCGGTCCGCTGATGATCCACCGCTCACACCCCAACCCGAGCGACAACGACCGCCGCGCCCTCCTCTACACGTATCAACCGGCCGGCAATCGCCACACGCTCGACAGCCTGCGCAAGCTGTCCGCCGCCGTCCGGGCCGCCGAGGCGCGATAGTTACCAACCGTGGCGATTTGCGAACACCTCGACACGATCGCTGACGTACCGCCGAGCGCCGACGGCTGCGAGGACTGCATCGCGGCCGGACGGCACGACTGGGTGCACCTCCGTGTCTGCCAGACGTGTAGCCACGTCGGCTGTTGCGACAACTCGCCGGCCCGCCACGCCACCGCCCATTTCCACGCGGTCGCCCACCCGATCATCCGCTCGTTCGAGCCCGGCGAGGAGTGGTACTGGTGCTACGTCGACGAAGTCATGTTCGAGCTCGACGACGCCCCGCCCGCCCCGTCACACTCCTAATTACCGCCTAACCCCGAGTTGGTTGTTACACCCCTCCGCTACCCTTGAGTAGCGATGGTGTTGGATGAACTCACGGCCGCGATCGACAAGGTCTGCGAGATGGATCCAACGACCCGCGGCGATGCCGAGGCCGTCGAGTTGCTCGAACGCCAGCTGGCCCGCCTCGAGGCGGTGACG
>DASRJI010000174.1:0-21913 GCA_035649535.1 Acidimicrobiales bacterium
TGCTCGCTTGAGCAAGCGGCTCGAGGGCGCGCTGGGCGATGTCGACCTTTCGCTCCCGCAGTACCGCTTGCTCGTGTTCCTCTCGCGGCGGGCCGAGGTGGCGTCGGGCCTGGCCGGTGGCCTCGCCGTGAGCCCGCCGACGGTCACGACGTTGGTCGACGGACTCGTCGCCCGCGCCCTCGTGGAACGAACGCCCGACGCTGACGATCGCCGGCGGGTGCGCCACGAGCTGACGCCCGCGGGGCGGCGCCTTCTCGCCGACGCTGACGCCGCCCTCGACGAGCGGCTCCGGTCGCTGGCCGCCAACTTGCCGGCCGCCCAGGCCCGCCGGGCCCTCGACGCACTCGAGTTCTGGCACGCCGCCCTCGATGCTGAGTTCGAACGGGTCACCTCGCGCTCGTGATCGATACACCTACCCGTACGACGTTCGCACCGGCGCCGCCCGCGGCCCGATACCCGCCGCCGCCGGCCGCCGTCGATGCCGACGCGACCAAGTCGTGGACGCGGCGAATGCGCCCGATCCTGCGCGCCCACGCGGGCATCATCGCCACTGGCCTCACCTGCGCGTTAGGGATGCAACTCCTCCAGCTGGCTATCCCGCGCGTCATCGGTCAGGCGCTCGACAAGAGCCTGCTGCGCTCGTATGCCCAGCAGCGAGCCCGCGACGGCGCCCGCGTCCCCAGTTCTCTACTGGCCCACGCGCCGGTGCCGATCAGCCAGTTCGTCACGATCCTCGCCGTGCTTGCGATCGCCCGCTTGGCGCTGGGCTACGTCTACCGGCTCAACCTTCAGAAGACCTCGATGGCGATCGAGTTCGACCTGCGCAACACGATCTACGAAAAGCTGACGTGGCTGCCGTTCAGCTACTTCGACAAGGTCCAGAGCGGGCAGCTCATCTCGCGGGCCAACTCCGACATCCGCTCGGTGCAGATGTATCTCGCGTTCGCGCCGATCCTCGTGGTCAACTTCCTCGGGTTCGCCGCCGCCCTCGTGTTCATGGCGACGATCAGCCTCCCGCTGGCGATCGTTTCGGTGATCACCATGCCGCTCGTCTACTTCAGCGGGAAGCGAATGCGCTCGTTCATGTTCCCCGCGAGCTGGATCGTCCAGTCGCGCCTGGCCGACGTGGCAACCATCGTCGAGGAGAACGTCACCGGCACGCGCGTCGTGAAGTCGTTCGCGGGTGAGGCCCAGCAAGTCGGTGAGCTCCAGCGCGCCGCCCAGCGACTGCGGTGGGCCAACAACGTGATGATCGACGTCCGCGCCCGCTTCGGGCCGGTGATCCAGAACCTCCCCCGCGTCGGCGCCGCGCTGGTGATCCTCTACGGCGGCTGGCTCGGCGTGCACGGCCACATCACCGTCGGCGATCTCTTCACGTTCACGTCGTACATCGCCTTGTTGCAAGCGCCGTTCATGATCCTGGGGTTCATGCTGATGCTCGCTCAGCGCGCCGAGGCGTCGGCCGGCCGCATCTTCGAAATCCTCGACTTTGCACCCGAGCTTCGTGAGCGGCCGGGCGCGGTGGATCTGGTTGCGCCCGACGGCAACGTGCTGTTCGACGAGGTGACGTTCGCGTACAACGCCGACGGGCCCAACGTGCTCGACGGCTTCCGAATGCACCTCGGCGCCGGCGAGACCGTCGCGTTGGTCGGCCGCACCGGCTGCGGCAAGTCGACCGTGGCCCGGCTGATCCCTCGCTTCTACGACGTGGCCGCCGGCGCGGTCCGCATCGACAGCCATGACGTGCGGGACCTCACACTCGAGAGCCTCCGCGCTGCGGTCGGCCTCGTCCTCGACGAGCCGTTCCTGTTCTCCGAATCGGTCGCCGCCAACATCGCCTACGGGCGCCCCGACGCCAGCACGGCCGAGATCGAAGCGGCGGCCAAGACGGCCGGCGCGCACGAGTTCATCGTGCAGATGGTCGAGGGCTACGACACCGTCATCGGCGAACGGGGCTACACCCTTTCCGGCGGCCAGCGGCAACGCATCGCCATCGCCCGCACGCTGCTACTCAACCCACGCGTCCTGATCCTCGACGACGCCACCAGTTCGATCGACGTGCAGGTCGAACTCGAGATCCACGACGCGCTGCGCGCCCTCATGCACGGCCGGACGACGCTGATCATCGCCCACCGGCTGTCGACGATCTCGCTTGCCGATCGCGTACTGCTGATGGAGAACGGGCGCATCACCGCCGACGGCGCCCATAACGAACTCATGCGCACCGTGCCCGCCTACGCCGAGGTCTTGGCGCGGGCGGAGCACGAGCCGGCTGCCGCTGGCGAGCCCGCGTAATGGCGTGGGGTGGCGGTATGGCCGGCGGGTGGGGCGGCGGCGGGCAGGGGCCGCCGGGCGCGCCGCAGGGTGGCTTGCCCTTCGGCGGCATCCCGTCGGAGATGGTGCCGCGTGTCGAGCGGCTGCTGGCGTCGGAACCCGAGCACCCCGAAGAGTCGGTCGTCTTCAGCCATGTCACGCCCGAGACCCAGCCCTTCACTCTGTGGCGGTTGTTGAAGCCGCGGTGGCCGGTGTTGCTCGTCGGCATCCTCCTGGTGACCGTCGAGAGCGTCACGTTGCAGGGCGGGCCGCTGTTCACCCGGTGGGCGATCGACAAAGGCGTCATCGCCCGCAACACGGGGTGGGTCGTCGCCATGGGGCTGCTGTACCTGGCCGCCACGCTGGTCAACACCGTCGTCTCGCGGTACCGCACGTCCCTTACCGGCCACCTCGGCCAGGCCTTGATGAAGGACCTGCGTGTCCGGGTGTTCTCGCACATCCAGCGACTGTCGCTCGACTTCTTCACCGGCGAGAAGGCGGGCCGGATCATGACCCGCATGACGAGCGACATCGAGGCGCTCTCCGATCTGTTGCAGGACGGCATCATCAACCTCGCCGTGCAGCTGACGACGCTGTTGTTCCTGATCGGCGTGCTGTTTTGGATGAACGTCCGCCTCGCGCTGCTGATCACCGTCGTGATCGTTCCGATCATGACGGTCATGACGTTGTGGTTCCGCAACGCGTCGGAGCGGACATACGGCAACGTGCGCGACCGCATCGCCGACCTGCTCGCCGATCTGCAGGAGAACCTGTCGGGCATTCGCATCATCACCGCGTTCAACCGCCAGCGGTTCAACCTCGTGAAGCATCGCAACCTGATCGGCGCGCACTACGACGCCAACGTCGACACGGCGCGCGTCGCCGCGATCTACGGGCCCGGCACCGACTTCGTCGGCGCGGTCGGGCAGGCCGCGGTCGTGCTGGTCGGCGGGTGGATGCTGTTCGACGGCCAGGTGAGCCCGGGCGAGCTGATCGCCTTCGTGTTGTTCATCACCCAGTTCTTCGCCCCGATCCAACAGCTCGTGCAGCTGTACAACACGTACCAGTCCGGGCAGGCGGCCATCGCCAAGCTGGCCGATCTGTTGTCCACCCGCCCGAGCGTCGAGGAAAAGGCCGACGCGTACGCGCTGCCGCCGATCGACGGCGAGATCCGGCTGGAGAACGTGACGTTCGGGTACGACCCGGACCGGCCGGTGTTGCGCGACGTCGACCTCACGATCGCGCCGGGTGAGACGTTCGCGCTCGTCGGCCAGACCGGCGCCGGCAAGTCGACGATCGCCAAGCTGGTCACGCGCTTTTACGACCCGACGGCGGGCCGCGTGTTCGTCGACGGCCACGACCTGCGGGACGTCACGCTCACCTCGCTGCGACGCCAGCTCGGCGTCGTCCCGCAGGAGCCGTTCCTCTTCGGCGGTTCGATCCGCGACAACATCGGCTATGCCCGGCCCGACGCGAGCGACGAGGAGATCGACGCCGCCTGTCGCAAGGTCGGCCTCGGCGAGTTGATCGACCGGCTGCCCGACGGCATCCACACGCCGGTGTTCGAGCGCGGGTCATCACTGTCGTCGGGCGAACGCCAGCTGCTCGCGCTGGCCCGCGCCTTCATGGCCGAGCCACGCGTGCTGGTCCTCGACGAAGCGACGTCGAGCCTCGACCTGCGATCCGAGGCGATCATCGAGCGCGCCCTCGACGTCGTGCTCGAAGGCCGCACCGCGATCCTCATCGCCCATCGCCTGTCGACCGCCATGCGCGCCGATCGGATCGCGGTCGTCGACGACGGCGGCATCGTCGAGCTCGGCAGCCACGCCGAACTCCTCGCCCAGCATGGCCGCTACGCGGCCATGTTCGCGACCTGGCTCAGCCATATGAACGAGCCCGCCGCGTCGTAAACCTCCTCGTGGCTTAGAGGCGGGCGGCGAGGCGGTCGCCGGCTTTGTCGATCTCGGCGCCGAGGATCTTGTCGAGGCCGGGGAGGAACAGCGCGCCGCCGTAATGGAGGCGCATCGTGAGGGTGGACTCCCCCGCGATCGTCGCGTCGAGGACCCAGGACGAGTGCTCCTCGTCGTCTAACTCGGCGCGCTCGAACCTCGCGTGCGTCGGCCCGTCGTCCACCACGCGCACCATGCGCACCCGCTTGGCCGCCTTCACCGGGCCGATGCGAGCGCCCAGCTCGACGTACCACGCGCCGTCGCCGTCGGCCTCCGCCTCGAGGACGATTCCCAACCACTCCGGGTACGTCGCCAGGTCGGCGACCTCGGCGTACACGCGCTCAGGTGGCGCAGCCAGATCGACAGAAGCCTCAAGATCCACGGCCGCATCGTGTCAGAATCACGGCGATGGACCTCGAGCCCCGCACCGACGGCGACATCGAGCCGCTGCGGCCGCGCGGTATGGAAGTCGCCGCGCAGCTCCACGCGGTGACCTACCTCGTGGTCAACGCCATGCTCGTCGCGATCTGGGCGGCGGTAGGTGGTGGCTACTTCTGGCCGATCTGGCCGATCATCACCTGGGCGCCGGCCCTCGTCATCCACGGCTGGATTACCTACGGGCGGGTGCACGGCCACTAGTAACCTCGCACCGTGCCGGGGGGTCTGCCGACTGGCGTCGTGACGTTCGTCTTCACTGATATCGAAGGCTCGACGCATCTCTTGCAGCGGTTGGGTGACGACTATCCCGCCCAGCAGGATGCGCACTTCCGCTTGATGCGCGAGGCGTTCGGCGAGCGCAATGGGTGCGAAGTTGGCACCCGCGGCGACGCCTTGTTCGTCGCCTTCGGGTCAGCGGCCGACGCCGTCGCCGCGGCCGTCGACGCACAGCTCCGCTTGAACGACCATCCGTGGCCGCCGCAGGGCGCGATCCGCGTGCGGATGGGAATGCACACCGGCGAAGCTGTCGTGCAGAGCGACGACTACGTCGGACTCGCCGTCCACCAAGCGGCGCGAATTTGCGCGGCGGGCCACGGCGGCCAGATCCTCGTGTCGGCCACCACATTGTCCGCCGCCGGCGATGTTCCCGCGCCGATCGAGGTCGTCGACATCGGGCTGCACCGGCTGAAGGACCTCCCCGACGCGGTCCGCCTTTACCGGATCGGTCACCCCGACCTGCCGTCGGCCGCGACTGGGCTCCGGCTCGACGCCGCGCCCGGAAACCTCCCGAAGCAGATAACCAGTTTCGTCGGCCGCAAGGGCGAGCAGGAAGAGGTGGCCGGTCGCTTGGCTGAGGGGGCGCGCCTCGTGACGCTCAGTGGCCCGGGCGGCTGCGGCAAGACGCGCCTGGCGATTCAGGTCGCGGCCGATGTCGTCGGTCGCTTCCCGCACGGCGCCTGGCTTGTCGACCTAGCGGCGATCCGCGAACCCGACCTGGTCACCCGCACCGTCGCCGCCACACTCGGCGTGAGCGACAGCTCGGGTCGGTCCCTCACCTCGACGTTGCTCGACCACCTCGCCGGTCGCCGGCTCCTCCTCATCCTCGACAACTGCGAGCACCTCGTCGCCGCCTGCGCCGAGTTGGCCGACCTCATCCTGCGCAACGCCGAGGCGGTCCAGATCGTCGCCACGAGCCAGGAGGCGCTCGGCCTCGTCGGCGAGACGATCGTGCGCGTTCCGTCGCTCCCGGACGGCGAAGCCATCGAACTGTTCGCCGACCGCGCTGCACTCCATCGCGCCGACTTCGCGGTCGACGAGGACAACGCCGACGTGGTCACCGCCATCTGCCGTCGCCTCGACGGCATTCCGCTCGCCATCGAGCTGGCGGCGGCGCGCATCCCAGTCCTCAGCCTCCAACAGATCGCCGACCGCCTCGACGATCAGTTCCGCCTCTTGACCGGCGGCAGCCGCAACGCGCTCCCCCGGCAGCAGACCCTCCGCGCGACCGTCGACTGGAGCTACGCGCTCCTGACCGACGAGGAGCGCGTGTTGCTCCGGCGGCTCGCGGTGTTCGCCGGCGGGTGGACGCTCGATGCGGCCACCGACGTCGCCGGCGACCGCGACGTCGACGTCCTCGACGCCCTCACCCGGCTCGTGGCTCGCTCCCTGGTCGTCGCCGAAGAGCAGGACGACGTGGCGCGCTACCGCCTGCTCGAGAGCATTCGCCAGTACGCGCAAGAACGGCTCGCCGAGGCGGGCGAGGTTGCCCTGGCGCGCGAGCGCCACCTCGAGTGGTTCCACGCGCTGGCGCTACGCGCCGAAACCGAGCTGACCGGTCCCGATCAAACCGCGTGGCTCGACCGGCTGGCGCGCGAGCACGACAACCTCCGCGCCGCCATGGAGTGGTGCTCGGCGCAACCAGCGCGGGCCGACGACCTGCTGTCGTTGACCGCCGCGTTGTGGCGGTTCTGGCTCGTGCGCGGCCATTGGAGCGAGGGCCGCGCCTGGTTGGACCGCGCGCTGCGTCCGACGGGCGACCGCCACACGCTGACCCGCGCCCGCGCCTTGGCCGCCGCCGGCCACCTGGCGACGGAGGAAGCCGACATCGAGGGCGCCGGGCCACTGCTCGACGAGAGCCTGGCGCTGTGGCGCGAGCTGGGCGACGTCGAAGGCATCGCCGAGGCGCTCAACCATCAGGGCAACCTGGCCCGAACGCGGTTCGAGTACGACAGCGCCCGCGCGCTGTTGGGCGAGGCCCTGTCGCTGCGCGAACAAGCCGGCCACGACCGAGGGATCGCGGTATCGCTGCGCAACCTTGGCCTGCTCGCCGCGCTCCAGCGCGACCACGAGACCGCGGCCTCCCTTTATGGACGCGCCCTCCCGCTCGCTCGTCAGCTCGGTGACAAGCGCGTCGTCGCCACCCTCACCCATGCGCTCTCGATGGTCGAGTTCGAGGACGGCGATCGCGGCGCCGCTCGCGCCCTGATCGAGGAGAGCCTCGGCCTGGCGCGCGAGCTGGGCGACAAGCAGGGTATCGCCGAGAGCCTCACGGTCCTCAGCGGCATCAACGCATGCGAAGGCGACCCCACCGCCGCGGCCTCAACCCTGGACGAAGCGCTTGCGCTTTGGCGGTCGCTCGGCGCGCGCCACGCGCTGGCGTGGACCTACACGATGCTCGGAGACATGGCGATTTCGGCCGGCGACGTGATCGCGGCCGGGTCCTATCTCACGGTCGCCGTCCGCGAGTGGCGGCGGCTTGACGACGCCGCCGCCCTCGCGCGAGTGCTCAATCTCGCCGGCTGGGCGGCGTCAATGGGCGGCGACTTCACGACCGCGTCGACGCACCTCGAGGAGGCGGTGCTGCGCGCCCGCGCCGGCAGCGACGCCGCGCAGCTTTCCTCGTCGCTCCACAGCCTCGGCGAGCTGCGCCGGCTCCAGCGCGCACCCAACGCCGCCACCGCGTTGCTCGACGAGAGCCTCGCCGTCGCGACCGACGCCGGGTGGCGGCACCTCATCTGGTGGCCCACCCTCAGCTTGGCCGCCCTCGCCCGTCAGGAACACAACGAAGCGACGGCAACTGAGTTGCTCGTCCGCGCCGCCGGGCTTTGCCCCAAGCTGGCGCGCCGAGCCCGCCAGGCCGACTGCCTCGACGAGCTCGCCCTCCTCCGGGGCGGCGAGCGTCGCTTCAGTGACGCAGCCAACGCGGTCGGCGCCGCCACCGCTGCACGGCAAACGGCGGGCGCGCCCCGATCCCCGGTGTACGAGGCCGACCACGCCGCCCTCATCGCCCTCCTCAACAACGAGCTGGGCGACGCGACCTTCGCCAGTCGCATGGCCGACGGGGCCGCCGCCGGCCCCGAGCTGGTGTTGGCCGCGGTCAATCCCTAAGTCGACGACGACTCGCTAATCGCCACCGGGCGCGGCTTCGAGGACGCCCTTGAGCGCTTGCGCCGCACCCATGAGTCCCGCGCTCTCGAACGGCACCACGATCTTTGCGTTTTCGCTGTCGGCGAACTTGGCCAGGGCATCGAGTTGCAGGATGGCAACGAGCGTCGGGTCCGGGTGCGCCTTCTTGATCGCGCCATACACGGTCTCGATCGCAAGGGCGCGACCCTCGGCCTCGAGGATCGCGGCAGCTCGGGCGCCTTCGGCTTCGAGCACGGCGGCCTTCTTGTTGCCCTCCGCAGTGCGCACGTAGGCCTGAGCGTCGCCGTCGGCCACGTTGATCGCTGATTGCTGGATGCCCTCGGACTCGAGGATCTTGGCCCGCTTCTCCTGGTCGGCCTGTTTCTGCAACGCGAGGGCCTGGAGGATCTGCGGCGGCGGCGCGATCTCCATGATCTCGATGCGACTGATGCGGATGCCCCACTTGTCGGTGACGACTTCCATCTGCTGCTGCACGTCGGTGTTGATCCGCTCCCGCTCGGACAACGACTCGTCGAGCGTCATGGTGCCGATCACCGACCGCAGCGCGGTCCGCGCCAACGCGTCGATGGCGATGTCGAAGTCGGCCACGCTGAAGAGGGCCTGCTTGGCGTCGACGATCTGCGTGAAGATCGTCGCGTTGACCGTCACGACCACGTTGTCCTTCGTGATCACGTCCTGGCGGTCGCCCGGACGCGGCGTCTCTCGCATGTCGACCTTCTGGAGCGAGTCAACGAACGGTGCGACGACGACAAGGCCCGGATCGTGCGTCTTGCGATACTCGCCCAAACGCTGGACGACGCCGACCTGGCCTTGCTGGACGATGTTGATCATCCGCTGCAGCGTGAACAGCAGCACGATGACCACCAGACCGAGGACGACAAGTCCTATGACCGCTCCGGTGCCCATTTAGTTCCCCTCTCTCAATCCCTCGACGGGCCACACGACGAGCGTGGTGCCCTCTACTGCAGTGACCAACACCGGCGTGTGGGCGGCGAGCAGGTCGCCGTTGCCACTGACCGCCAGCCAGCGTTCTCCGGCCAGCCGAACGTGGCCGACGTGGTGAGCGTCGCCGACCTGATCGAGCGTGACCACTTGCTGGCCAACCAGGCCGCCGTGCACGCCCGGACTCACGAGACCGCCGCGATGCGAATGAACGATGCGGCTTACGAACGGGCGTGCGCCGACGACGCCGACCGTCGAAAGGCCAATAGCCACGCCTGCCTGGAGGGCGATAGCGCCGGGCGCCACAACGGCGACGAGCGCGGCGGCGAGCGCGCCGATCGCCCCGAAGAGCGCATAGAACGCCCAGTGGTGCGCCTCGAAGAGAAGAAGCACCACCCCGAGAACCAGCCACGCAATAACCATCCCAACTGCAATAACACACCCGATGGGGTAGTTATTGCTGCACTTATGGATTTCGACATCCCCGCTGACATCCAAGCCACCCTCGACGGACTCGACGAATTCATCGAGCGGGAGATCAAGCCGCTCGAAGCCGAGAACGACAACATGCGGTTCTTCGACCACCGCCGCGAGTGGGCCCGCACCGACTTCGAGAACGGTGGCGTCCCCCGGAAGGACTGGGAGGAGTTGCTCCGCGAGATGCGCCGGCGCGCCGACGCCGCCGGGTGGTTACGGCTCGCGCTCCCCGAGGAGTACGGCGGCCGCAGCGCATCCAATCTCGAGATGGCGATCATCCGCGAACACCTCGCCACCAAGGGTCTCGGGCTGCACAACGACCTCCAGAACGAAAGCTCGATCGTCGGGAACTTCCCGACGGTGCTGATGATGCGCGACTACGGCACGCGCGAGCAGAAGGCCGAGTGGATGCCCGGATTCTTCGACGGCACCAAGCGGCTCGCGTTCGGCCTCACCGAGCCCAACCACGGGTCCGACGCCACCTATCTCGAGACCACCGCCGTGCGCGACGGCGACGAGTGGGTGATCAACGGGATGAAGCGCTTCAACTCCGGGCTGCACCACGCCAGCCACGACATCATCTTCGCCCGCACGTCGGGCGAGCCGGGCGAGCCGATCGGCATTAGCGCCTTCCTCGTACCGACCGACGCCGACGGGTTCTCGGTCGACTTCTTCTGGTGGACGTTCAACATGCCGACCGACCACGCCGAGGTCTCGATGAAGGACGTCCGCGTCGGTCCCGAAGCGGTTTTCGGCCGCATCGATCACGGCCTCGACCTCGCGCAGCTGTTCGTCCACGAGAACCGGATCCGGCAGGCGGCGTCGTCACTCGGCGCCGCGCAGTTCTGCATCGACGAGGCGGTCGCCTACGCCAATGGGCGGGTGACGTGGGGCAAGAAGCTGTCGGCCAACCAAGGAATCCAGTTCCCCCTCGTCGAGCTGCACACCCAAGCCGCCATGTTGCGCCAGCTCGTTCGCTACACCGCATGGCTGATGGACCAGAAGCACCACATGGAACTCACGCACTTGGTCGCCATGTGCAACTACCAGGCCAACCGACTCGTCTGTGACGCCGCCGACCGGGCCATGCAGACGTGCGGTGGTATCGGCTACAGCCGCCATATGCCGTTCGAACACATCTACCGCCACCACCGGCGCTACCGCATCACCGAAGGTTCCGAAGAGATCCAGATGCGCAAGGTCGCCCAAAACCTCTTCGGCTTCGGCCGCAAGTAGTGCAGATCGATCTGCTCTCGCCGGCGTCGTTCGCGCACGGCCAGCCGCACGACCAGTTCGACTGGCTGCGCGAAAACGATCCGGTGCACTGGCATGACGAACCAGAGGGCCCGGGATTCTGGGCGGTAACGCGCCACGTCGACGTCAAGGCGATCGGCCGCGACGCGGCGACCTTCTCGTCGAACCCGACGATCATGATCCCCGACGAGGCGGGCGGACCCGATCTGGGCGATCACCACATGATGATCACGACCGACCCGCCGTTGCACGGCACCTACCGGCGGCTGGCCAGTCCTGACTTCGTGCCGCGTGCGGCGCGCGCATTGCAGCCGCGTATCGACGAGTTGGCGGGCGTGATCGTCGACCAGGTCGCAGCACGGGGCGAGTGCGACCTGGTCGAAGACCTGGCGGGACTCATGCCCTCGTACGTCATCGCCGAGATGCTCGGGATCCCGCACGAAGACGGCGTCGCGCTCTACAAGCTCACCGAGGCGATCCACTCGGCGCCGGAAAGCCAGGCGCCCGGCGCGGGGATGCTCGCCGTCGTCGAGATGTTCAACTACGCGAGCGGCGTCTTCCAGGAGAAGAAGGCGAACCCGACCGACGATCTCTCGAGCCGGCTGATCGCGTCGCTCGACGACATCGACTTCAATCTGTTCTTTCTGCTGCTCATCGATGCTGGTGGCGACACCACGCGCAACCTCGTTGCCGGCGGTATGCAGGCGCTGTTCGACCATCCCAATCAGCTGGCTCGCCTTCAAGCCGACATCGACGGGCTGCTGCCTTCGGCGATCGAGGAGATGCTGCGGTGGGTGAGTCCGGTGATCTACATGCGGCGCACGGCGATGCGCGACGCGGAGCTGCGAGGCCGATCGATCACCAAGGGCGACAAGGTCGTCATGTACTACGGCGCCGCCAACCGAGACCGTGACGCGTTCGACGGCGCCGATCAGTTCGACGTCGGCCGCTCGCCCAACGACCACGTCGCCTTTGGTGGCGGCGGGCCGCACTTCTGCCTGGGGGCGCACATCGGCCGGTTGGAGATCGCGGCGATGCTGCGGCAGATCCTCACCCGGCTCCCCGATATGCAGCCGGCCGGCGACGCCGAGTGGCTGCCGTCGAACTTCATCTCCGGACCGAAGCACCTCCCGGTGAGCTTCACGCCAAGTCGGTAGCCTGGCTGAACGCCGGGTGAACGCCGGGCGAACAACTGGCTCTGGGGAGAGACAAGTGGACCGGCGTACCTTCCTTCGCTCCACCGCAGCAACGGTGGGCGCCCTCGCCATCGGCCCGTCGATCTGGCAGCGCGCGCTCGGCGCGCCCGCTCAGCCGGGCCCGAACTACGGCCCGCTCGGCCCGCCCGATGCCAACGGCATCCTGCTCCCGCCCGGCTTCACGTCGCGCGTGATCGCCCGCTCCGGACAGCTGGTCGGGTCGTCGGCGAACGTGTGGCACATCTATCCCGACGGCGGCGCCACGTTCGCGCTCGACGACGGCGGCTGGATCTACGTCTCCAACAGCGAGGTGCCCGGCGACGGCGGCGTGGGCGCCGTTCGCTTCGCGGCCGACGGCGCGATCGTCGACTCGTACCGCGTCATCGTCGGCACCAGCTTGAACTGTGCGGGCGGGCCGACGCCCTGGGGCACGTGGCTCACGTGCGAAGAGCACAACGCCGGCCACGTATGGGAGTGCGATCCCCGCAAGCTCAACGTCCCGGCCACGTCGCTCCGGCTGCCGCTCGGCACGTTCAAGCATGAGGCGGTCACCGTCGATCCGGTCCGCCAGCACCTCTACTTGACCGAGGACCAGCCCGACGGCCGGTTCTATCGATTCACGCCGACGGTCTATCCCGACCTCTCGGCCGGGACCCTGGAGGCCGCGGTGGTGTCGCCGGTGGTCGGCTTCAATCCCCTCGACCCGCAGTACGCGGTTCAATGGGCGACGATCCCGAATCCCAACATCGCGCCGGGCGGCAAGCAAACGCGCAAGCAGGTGCCGGGCACCGCGGCGTTCAACGGCGGTGAAGGCATCTGGTATGACCACGACCACGTCTACTTCACGACCAAGGGCGACAACCGCGTGTGGAATCTCGACGTCGTGGCGTCGAAGCTGTCGCTCCTTTACGACGATGATCTGGCGACGACGCCGACGCTCACCGGCGTCGACAACGTCGTCGTGTCGACGGCCGGTGAGATCGTCGTCGCCGAGGACGGCGGCGACATGCAACTCGTGGTGTTCGCGACCAACGGCACGTTCTCGCCATTGCTCCAGGTCGTCAACCAGAACGCGTCAGAGATCACCGGCCCGGCGTTCAACCCGGCCGGCAACCGGCTCTACTTCAGCTCGCAGCGCGGGCCGACCGGCAACGGGCTCGGCGTCACGTACGAGGTCAGCGGGCCGTTCCACACCGGAGCGCTCACCGGCCCCGTGCTGGCAGCCGAGGACAACGGCCTGATCTCCGGGCTGGTCCACAACACCGTCGAGCCCGTCGTGCGTGATGTCTCGCCGCCGGTCGCCGACGTCGTCCACACCGTCGACCGCACCGTCCGCGCCCTCGGGCTCTAACCTCCGGCCATGCTCCGCCGGCGGCTGCCTTTGGGCGCGGTGATCTGGATCGTTGTCGGCGTAATCGTGGCGGCCAACCACGACTTCATGGACCACCCGGACTCACTGTCGAAGATCCTGTCCGCGGTGTTGGCGGTGATCCTGTGGCCGCTCGTCGTGCTGAAGGTGCACATCGCGATCTGAGTGCGATGACGGAGTTCCCGATCGCGACGATCCTCTGGACTACTTCGGTCGCGGACCGGAAACGCGGGTGGCACGACAAGCTCGCCGGGACGGTTGTCGTCGATACGGGCAAGCCCGCGACTTAGGGCGCGGTGATCGTCATGAGGTCGTTGCCGAGGACGATCTCACCGGTGAAGTGGGCGGCGGCGAGGGCCCGCCACTCGTCCTCCTGGCCCGGCATCATGGCCGGGACGTAGTGCGTGAGGACGAGCTTCTTCACGCCGGCGCGCGTCGCCGTCTGGGCGGCCTGCTCGACGGTCGAGTGGTAGTCGAGGATGTCCTGGATCCGGCGGTTGGGCAGGTTGCGAACGAGGTCGGCGCGAATAACGGTCTGCACGTAGATGTCGGCGCCGGCGGCGAGCTGGTCGAGGCCCGCGCAGGGCACGGTGTCCCCCGCCAGCACGGCCGACGCGCCGTCGTGCTCGAAGCGGTAACCGACGGTCGGGGTCACCGGTCGATGGTCGGTCGCGCCGATCACCACCCGAGCGCCGCCGACATCGAGCGTTCCCCCCGGCTCCACCTCGTGGACCGCGACGGTCGGCGGGTAGGTCAGGTCCTCGTGGTGCGCGAGCCGGTAGCCCTGGTCGGCCGCCAGCATGGCGAGCAGACCGTCGATGACCTGCTGGGTACCCGGCGGTCCGAAGACGTGCAGCGGGACGGGCTCAGTTGTCATCACCCAGTGCGTCGTGACGACGTCGTTCAAGTCGCTGATGTGATCGCTGTGGAGGTGCGTCAACAGCACCGCCGACAGGTTCACGGGGAACAGGCCGGCGCCGGCGAGTCGCATGACGACCCCGCGCCCGCAGTCGACGAGCAACGTCGCACCACCGGCGCGCACCAACGAGGACGGGCCGGCCCGATCCGGATTCGGGATCGGACTACCCGTCCCGAGCAGCGTGACTTGAATTCCCACCCGCGCAGCCTCGCGCAGGCGTCGGTCAGCTGACGATAAAGGCGCCGACGATGTGGCCCACGTAGTCGTCGTGTCCGGCGACGGTGATCGTGAACGGCGTTGGGGCGCTGCCCAGGACGCGGGCGACGCAGTCGATCGTTATTTCTCGCTCGATCTGGACAAGGTAAAGGGGCCCGGTGTCCATGGAGCTGTCGTACCGGATCTTGCACGTGCCGTTGACGGCGTAGAAGTTGGAGCCAATGCCACGCACGGCCCCCGCGTCGCGTCCGTAGAAGGTCGTGTATCCCAACGGCTGAACGCAGTCGAGGCCGACACAGTGCCCGGAGGGGTAACCAGGCACTGCTGTCATACCGGTGATTTCGAACCCGCCGCCGTAGGCCTGACCGGCGACCTTGATGCGACCCTGCATCCGAAGCACCGGGTAGGTGACCACCGGGTCCGCCGGATAGGTGCCCGGGCTGTACACCTGGCTGCCGTCGACGACCCCCGCACCGTTCCCCGACGCCTGTGCCGGCGGGCTCAGCGCGACCACCAAGAAGATGAGCGCCCCGACAACGGCGGCGACGCGCGACAAACAACGGTAGATAGACATGTTCCGCTCCCCAGCGTTTGGTGTTTCGGCAAGCGTAGCCGGAGGGGGCTACGAAAGCTGGAGCTTCAGCAGCCCGGCGGCGAGGTACTGCAGCGGCGTGGCATAACCCTCGGCGACGAGCGTCAGGGTGCCGCTTCCACCTGCGCCGAGGTACCGGCCGGTCCCACCCGTGACTGCCACTTTCACGTTGTCGATGTTGCCGTAGTAGTTGGCGCGTAAGAATCCTTGAACGACCTGGTTCGGACCGGCGCAGCCGGGGCCCGTCAGATTCGAATCGAGGCGGCTTCCGTCTGACGTCGTGATCCGCATGGTCCCTATCCAACCGTGGGTGCAGTGGTTGCTCCCGGGAGGCCCCCCGGCCTGGACTCTCGGCTCGTAGTACTCGATGTGGACGGCGGCAACGTTGAGTTCGTTGCCGATGACCTGCCCGTCGTACTGCGACCCGAGCCCGCCGTCCGCTCCGTACGTGAGTGAGCCCATCGGTGCGATAGCCAACGCGTGAATCGTTCGGGACGCCGCGTGCGCGGGCCACGGCAGCACAGCCCCGCCGATGAGCGCGATCGCGACAACTGCACCGACAATTCCTGTTCGCTTCCCCAGCCCCCGCATGCCGGGAATTGTACCGAGTGAGTGCGCACGAGTCGCCCCTCCCGGGGCGGCTCGTGCGAGGTCACCGACGGTTATCGACCTAGACCGATAAGGACGAGTGGGCGCTAGAGGACTCGAACCTCCGACCTCAGCCGTGTGAAGGCTGCGCTCTAACCAACTGAGCTAAACGCCCGAGCCAAGGACTGTACTTCTGGAGGGAGGAGTGCGAGGCGGCGTTCGACCGCGCCGTCAGCTGAGGGTGAAGGCTCCCACGAGCACGCCAGCAACCTCTTCGCCCGTGATCTCGATCCTCACCGGCACCGGCGAGCTGCCGCGGACGCGGATCGTGCAGTTCACGACCATGCCCTGATCGAGCGGCACGACGTACAGCGGCCCGGTGTACTCCTCGAAGTAGTACTCAATGCTGCACTGACCGGTGACCGCGTTGTAGTTGGCGTCGAGGCCGTGCACGGTGCCCGGGTTCAGACCGACGTACGACGTCGTCTGCGTCGGATTGAGACAACCGCCGACGCAACTCCCTGGAAGGTCATAGATGTCTCGCGCCGACATGCCCGAGATGGAGAAGCCGCCGCCATACGACTGACCGGCCGCCATGATGCGGCCGCGCAGGTTGAGTACGGGGAAGGCGATGCCCGAGTTCGGGTAGCTCCCCCAATACGCGTAGGTGCCGTCAACGGTCCCCAAGCCGCTCCCCGACGCCCGCGCCGGCGCGACCAACGAGACCAAGGCGAAGAGCGATGCCGCACCAACCACAACGGCGCGCCACAAGTGGCGGTGCATGTTCATATGTGCGCTCCCCAGCGTTTTGCCTACGGAGCGGCGATGTTACCAAGGTCACGCGAGACTTGGGCGGTGATCGGGAGAACGACCACGCGACTTCCCGCCGCGCCGTTCTGGGCGCCGGCACGATCAACGTTCGGGCTGCGCCGCTGTCGGACCACGCCGCCGGACCCGGTCATCGACACCTGATGCGCGGCGACGGCGCCGGCTCGCCCTGGGAGCGCTGGCGGTGGTTCATCCGGTTCAGCAACCGCGTCGAGGTCGCCCAGCTGCGACTGTTCGGAGACAGCACAATCTCGGTGACGCGCCGGCGGAGTGTCCTCGTGCTCGAGACGATCGGCCGCCGGTCGGGACGGAGACGCCGGACACCGGTCACCTTCCGCCGGGACGACGATGGCAGCTACGTGATCGGCGGCGGCGCGGGCGGGCTCCGCAAGGTCGACTGGGTCGCCAACCTGCGCGTCCAGCAACGGGCCCGGGTGTGGGTCAAGCGCCGGGCGTTCGACGTCGAGGTGCGCGAGTTGGCTGGCGACGACTACGCCGACGCCCGCAAGGAAGCGGAGCGCCGCTGGCCTGAGACCGCCGACTACGCGCGGATCTCCGGCCGTCCGGTGCCGTTCTTCCGGCTTACCGCCGCTGACCAATAAGGGACTTAGGGCCCTAGTCGCGGCGTTCGGTGGGGCCGATAGGGGTGGGACAACCTCTCGTCCCGCCAAGGAGATCCCTCGTGAGCCCGCTGCATTCGGCCGCTGTGCGCCTATGCGCCGTTGCAGCCCTTCTTACCCTCGCCGCGTGCGGCGATCCGAGCGCCGCGCCCCGGAGCGCGGCGGCGACCGGGTTCGCAACGGTCACGAAGGCGTCGCTGGCGCCTGGCACGACGGTCCCTGCACCCGTCGGTCAACCGATCCTCACGGTCACCGGCGGTAGCGCGCACGCCAACAGCGCCGACGGCCTCGCGCTGGACATGGCCACACTGGAGCGGCTCCGGGTCGTGAGCGCCACGGTCTTCGAGCCGTACGAGAAGAAGCACCTCAACTTCTCCGGCGTAGAGATGGCGGACGTTCTCAGGCTGGCGGGCGTGCCGAAGACGGCCAGCGTTCACCTGACGGCCCTGGACGACTATCAGGTCGACCTCACCGCGGCCGAGCTGGCAGCCGGGGGGCTCATGCTGGCGACGCGTCTGGACGGCCAAGCGATTCCGGTCGCATCCGGCGGCCCGACGCGCTTGGTATTCCTCGATGGCACTGCGGCCGGCAAGGACGGTCGGCAGTGGATCTGGAGCGTGGCGCGCATCGCAGCTAAGCCGTGACCGACACGAGCCGACGCCTGTCATCGCGAAGCTCCAGGCTCTTTCTGGGCGGCGTCGCAGTCCTCGTGCTGCTGAGCGGAGCGCTCATGGTACGTACCATCGCCGCCCTCGAGAACCGGCGGTCGCTCTTCACGCGCGCTGAGGGATTGACGGTTCTCGCCAATGCCCAGCGGCAGGCGCTCGCCCTACAGAACACGCTCAGCTACGGCGGCACGTTCGACGCCAGCGAGTTCGACACGCGCCTAGGCCTCCTCGCACAGCAAACGAGAGTCATGACGGTCGCGACGTCGGCTGAGACGAGCGTGGAGGCACAGGTGCTCCGACAGGTCCGCGCCGATCTCGACGCACTTGCGGGAATGCGAAGCGCTCTAGTTGGCACGCAGTTCAACTATTACGCGCGACAACTCGGGCAGGAGTCGGCCGCTGTCGTCGAGCGCGGCATCAAACGCCTCTACGACATCGAAGAGCGCGAGGTCTTCCATGAGGTCGATCGGACGGACGCCACACGACGGGCGTCGGAACTTACGCTGGCTGCCCTCAGCGCGCTGACAGTCGTCTTCGCCGGCGCGTTCGTAGTGACCCAACGCAAGCGAGCCCGCTCGAACGTCGAGGTTGCTTACAACGAGCTGCTCGACGAGGTCGCTGAACGCAAGGACGCCGAAGAACGTTTCACGGTGGGGTTCGAACAAGCGGCGAACGGCGCGGTCCTCGCCGACCGCGACGGGATCCCCGTGCGCGTCAACCGGGCAATGTGCGAATTCCTGGGCCGCACACCCGACGAGTTGGTAGGCGCCCGGTGGACGGCATTCGCCCATCCCGACGACCCGCCGCTCGGACCTACCGTCATCAAGCGAGCGGACCTAGGCCATGACCATTTCGATGACGAACGCCGCTATGTCCGGCCCGACGGCAGCGTCGTGTGGGCGATCGCGACCGTGACCGTGGTTCGCGACGAGAGCGGTGAGCCGTCGTACTTCTTTGCCCAGTTCCAGGACATCACTGAACGCAAGGCGATGGAGGCGGCGCTGCGGCACCGCGCCCTCCACGATTCGCTGACCAATCTCCCGAATCGCGCACTGCTGCAGGATCGCTTGGCACAGGCTCTCGCGCGCAGCAAGCGGCAGGACGGCATGGTCGGTGTCATCTTTCTCGATCTCGACCGCTTCAAGGTCGTCAACGACGCGATGGGACACAGCGCCGGCGACGTGCTTCTCAATCAGGTCGCGCAGCGCCTAACCGCCGTCATCAGGCCCGAGGACACATTGGCGCGGTTCGGGGGCGACGAGTTCGTGGTGCTGTGCGAAGCGTCGGCTGATGAAGTCCGTGCTGTGGCTGCCCGAGTCTCCGCGAGCTTCGTCGCACCATTTGATCTCGAACATCGAGAGGTCCACGTGACGGCCAGCCTCGGCATCGTCCTGGGTCGATACGGTGACGACGCCGACGAGCTGTTACAGGATGCCGACGTCGCGATGTACAGAGCCAAGGAGCTCGGCCGGGGCCGTAGTCAGGTGTTCGACACCGAACTTCGCGACCGGGCCAAGGGCCGCCTGGAGGCCGAAGCGTCCATGCGCCAGGCTCTGGATGCCGACGAGTTCGTTGTGTTCTTCCAGCCCATCGTCAACGTCCGCACCGGCGCGACCGACGGCGCCGAAGCACTTGTCCGGTGGCGGCGGCCGGACGGTGAGATCGTGTCGCCTTCCGAGTTCATACCGCTCGCCGAAGAGACAGGGCTCATCGTCCAGTTGGGCGAGCGCGTTCTCGAGATGGCATGTCAGCAAGCGACGACGTGGCGGCGCGACGTACCCGCACTCGCGAATTTCTTCGTCAGCGTGAACGTCTCCGCCCGCCAACTCAAAACCTCCGGTCTGGTTGCCACCGTCGAAAGGATCCTCGAGACGACGCGGCTACCCGCGTCGGCCCTGCACCTCGAGATCACCGAGAGCGTCGTCATGGAGGACGTCGATCACGCCATCAACGTCCTGGGCCGTCTAAAAGGCCTCGGCGTCAGTCTCGAGATCGACGACTTCGGTACGGGCTACAGCTCGCTCAGCTACCTGAAGTTGTTGCCCGTCGACACGCTGAAGATCGATCGGTCGTTCGTCGATGGTCTCGGTCGTGAGAACGACGACTCGTCGATCGTCAGCGCCATCATCGGCCTGGGCGCCGCCCTCGGCCTTGAACTGCACGCCGAGGGCGTCGAGGAGCTCGCGCAATGGCGCGCCCTCCAGGACCTCGGTTGTGACCGCGCCCAGGGCTACCTGTGGAGTCCGCCGGTCGCAGCCGCGCATTTCGTCGTTGGCGATGCCGCTCTCGCCGCGACCGTGCGCTGAACCATCGCCGACTCCGGCGCGCCGGCCGGTGCCCGAGCCGACCACAGCCGCCCGGCCGGTACGCGCGCAACGTGCAATCGGGTCGCCAGGCCGCGTACGACGAGACCGCGGTGCTCGCCTCGTAGCGCATACAACTCGTCGTCAGCCGGCGCCCGCACCTCGACCCGGGCCCGCCGGGCCCGACCCGTCATCCGCACCGGGACGACGACCGGACCGTCGGCCCGGTGCTGGAGGAAGCGGCTCGGCGCGACGAGCGGGAATACCCGGCCACGAGCAAGTCCCCGCACTTCGATGCCGCGCTCGTGCCACACCAGGACGGACTCATCGGCGACATTCGCCCACGTAAGCGTACCGATCTCACCCGGGAAACCCCAGTTGCGCCGGCCGTCGGCGAGCCGGTCGTGGTTGTCGACCACCATCGTCGTGAAGCACAGACCCAATCGGGCGCCGAGTCGCGTTACCCGCGCGACACCCAACGCCACGTAGGGCCCGACGGGCGACGTCTCGTAGCGCTCGGCCACCACAATCTGGCGGCTGCCGCACCACGCGAACATCGCCTCACCCCGCAACGACCAGGGGGCGTCGGCCATGTGGCGAAGGGTACCGGAGTCGTCTGCTTGAATCGCAGCCGTGCGAATCGCCGTCATCGCGCCCCCGTGGGTGCCCGTGCCGCCGCCTCTGTACGGCGGTATCGAAGTCGTTGTCGACCGACTGGCCGTCGGTTTCCAGCGCGCCGGCCACGAGGTGCTGCTGTTCACCACGGGTGACTCGACGTGTCCGGTGCCGCGGGCGTGGGCCCTCGAGGTATCGGAAGGCCAGCGGATCGGGATGGCGGTGCCCGAGCTGCGCCATGTGATGCACGCGTACGAGACCGTCCGCGACTTCGACATCGTCCACGACCACACCGTGATGGGCCCGGTCTACGCCGAGCACGTGACGACCCAGCCGGTGGTCACGACGATCCACGGCCCGTTCAATACCGAGCTGACGGAGATCTACGAGCGCATCGCCGATCGTGTGCCGATCATCGCGATCTCAAACGCGCAGCACGCGCCGGTCCCCCACATCCCGATCGCCCGCGTGATCCACCACGGCGTCGACATCGCCGACTTCCCGATCGGCGCGGGCAGCGGCGGCTTCGGCCTGTTCCTCGGACGGATGTCGCCCGACAAGGGCGCGCACCGCGCTGTGGTGGCCGCCAACAAGGCCGGCGTGCCCCTGATCATGATCGGCAAGATGCGCGAGGCCTGGGAGTTCGAGTACTTCGAGGAATACGTCAAGCCGCACCTGAGTGACAGCGTGCAATACCTCGGCGAGGTGCCACACGAGCAGAAGGTCGAGTTGCTGGCCGACGCCAAAGCGCTGCTGTTCCCGATCCGGTGGAACGAGCCGTTCGGCATGGTGATGATCGAGGCAATGGCGTGCGGCACGCCGGTCATCGCGTATCCCGAAGGTGCGGCGCCCGAAGTGGTCGACAACGGCCGCACCGGACTCCTCGTCAACAGCGAAGACGAGATGGCCGACGCGCTGGGCCGCATCGACGAGATCGACCGCGCCGGTTGCCGCGCCGCGGTCGAGGGCTACTTCTCGACCGACCGCATGGTCGCCGAACACGTCGCCCTGTTCGAAGACATCCTCGCCGCGCGGTAACAGTTGGTTGTTACACCCCATCGCTACCCTTGAGTAGCGATGGTGTTGGATGAACTCACGGCCGCGATCGACAAGGTCTGCGAGATGGATCCAACGACCCGCGGCGATGCCGAGGCCGTCGAGTTGCTCGAACGCCAGCTGGCCCGCCTCGAGGCGGTGACG
>DASRJI010000175.1:0-22483 GCA_035649535.1 Acidimicrobiales bacterium
GCGTTCAGGACTAGCTGTTGGGCAGGACCAGGATCTTGCAGTGATCGTCGGGGTTGCCGAGCGCGGCGAACGCACCGGGCACGCCGTCGAGGCCGACCTCGCCGGTGATCAACGGGGCGACGTCGATGTCGCCCTCGGCGATCGAGCGGAGGCTGCCGGCGAACTCCATCGGGTCATAGCCAAGGACGAACTGCACGCGCAGCTCCTTGGCGATGCCGAAGAACGGCGTGATGGCGTCGGGCTGCATACACACGCCGACGACAGTGACGCGCGTCTGCGGCGGCGCGGCGCGCATCGCCTCGTTGATGATGCCGGGGACGCCGATCGCCTCATAGACGTGCAGCGCCTTGGCCCCGCCGACGCGGGCCCACGCGTCGAAGGCGGGCTCGACCGCGGGGTCGACCGCTTCGTGCGCGCCCATCGTGAGGGCGAGGGCGCGGCGCGCCGGCGAGAAGTCGCTGGCCACGATCGGCTCGATGCCCTTCAGCTTCAGCGCGGCGATCACCGCCTGGCCGACGGGGCCGCAGCCCAGCACCAACGCGCCCTCGCCCGGCTTGATCTCCGAGCGGTTCACCGCGTGCAGGCCGACGGCCATCGGCTCGGTCAGCGCCGCGTGGCGCGGGTCCAACCCGTTGGGCACCTCGACGAGCATCGGGACTGACAGCAGCATGCGCTCCCCGTAGCCCGACGGCAGCTCGTTGCTGTACGTGAGGTCGCGGATGCCGGTCATCGTCAACATGATCGGGATCGACGTGACGATCGTTCCGGGTTTGGGGCCGGTCGTGTCGGGTCCGGACTCGAGGACCTCGGCCGAGAACTCGTGGCCCATGAATATGTCGCGGCCCATGTCGGGCCGCATCGCCTCGGCGATGGCGGGAATACCGCCCATCTGGCTGCCCAGCTCGAGCATGTCGCCGCCGTGCTTGGCGAAGTGCAGGTCCGAGCCGCAGATGCCGCAGGCCTTCACCTGCACGAGCACCTGGCCGAAGTCGGGCTTGGGCTCCTCGATGTCGTCGCGGACGAGGAGCTCGCCAGCACGCAGCGCGACCGCCCTCATGACTTGGCCTCGGCGTCCTCAGCCACATGACTTTGGATCGCATTCATGATCGCGGCGCCGGCCCGACCGAAGATCTCGCCTCGCTTGGCGGTCGCCCAGTCGTGCGAGGCGCGCGGCGCGGCAAGACGGTTCTTGAAGTGGGGGATGACCTCGCGGGCGAACAGCCGGTAGCAGTTCATCGTGCGCTCGGCGTTGGCCCAGTCGTGGCCCAGCATCAAGAACGTGCCGAAGCCGCCCGACTGGTCGAGCAGGCCTTCGATGTACTCGATGGCGTCGTCGGGCGTGCCGATCACGACACCCGGCGATTCGGCGTAGGCCTCGACATACGCGCGGCCGGTCTTGGGTTCGCCGTCGACCGACGCAGCCAGCGGCACGAAACCGGCGCCGCCGCCGAAGTAGTTGGCGAAGTCCTGCAAGCCGTGCACGCAGTCGTCGAGTGCTTGGTCCTTCGTCTCGGCGATGTGCATGTTGCCGAGGATGCGCCACGTGTCGCGGTCGGGCGCCGGCTTGTCGTGCTTCTTGGCCTGTTCTTCGACCACGCTCCACGCCTTGCCGATCGCGGCGAAGCCCTCGGCCACCGACATCGACAGCGACACCAGCGACACGCCGTACTGGCCGGCGAGGCGCGGGCCCGACGGCGACACCATGGCGGCGACCGCGACCTCGGGATGCGGGTACGTGTACGGCCGCATCTGCAAGCGGGCGTCGCGCAGCTTGAACCAGTCGGTCTCGCGGGTGACGGGCTCGTCGCTCTGCCACAACGCGAGGATCGCCTCGAGGCTCTCTTCCATCATGCGGCGCTGGTCGACCGGATCGATGCCCATGATGAAGGCGTCGGTGGGCAGCGCGCCCGGTCCGGTGCCGAAGATCACGCGGCCGCGCGTCATGTGGTCGAGCTGCACGATGCGGTCGGCGACGAGCCACGGGTGGTGATAGGGGAGCGACACCACGCCGGTGCCCAGCTTGATGTGCTTGGTGCGCTCGGCGGCGGCGGCGATGAAGATCTCGGGGCTGCCGATCAGCTCGTAGCCGCCGGAGTGGTGCTCGCCGATCCACGCCTCGTCGTACCCGAGGCGGTCGAGCTCGGAGATCCGCTCGAGGTCGTACTCGAGGGCGAGCGTCGGGTCCTGGCCGACGGGATGGAACGGCGCGTAGAACACGCCGAAGTTCAATGGTTTCATCGCACCCTTCATCTCCCGGATCGGCTCCGTCTTCGCCTCCGCCTCCCTCACTTGACCACCTTGTTGAGGAACGCGATCAACGCGTCGTTGACTTCTTTCGGCTTCTCCTGCTGCACCCAGTGGCCGGCGTCGTCGACCATCACGTTGCCGTGGTGATCGCTCAAGAACGCGTCGCCGATGCCGGGCGGCGACATGAGCACGACTGGGTCTTGCTTGCCGCCGATGAACAGCGAGGGCACCTCGACCTTGGCGCCGGCGAGCTGCGGCGTGCGCTCCCAGTTGCGGTCGAAGTTGCGGTACCAGTTGATGCCGCCGGTAAAGCCGGTGCGGGTGAACTCGGCTGTGTAGAAGTCGAGCTCCTCTTGCGTGAGCCAGTCGGGCAAAGCGTCGGGCTCCGGGAGGCGCTCGACGAAGCCGGCCTCGGCGTCCGGTGACGACATACCCGTGGCGTCGAGCGTGTCGCCCTCGCGGATCTTCACGCCGGCGAGCATGCGGCGCATCGTCGTCCCCGCATCGGCCCCGAGGTTGGCGTCGGCCACACCCGGCTCCTGGAAGTAGAGGATGTAGAAGAAGCTGTCGCCGAAGATCTGCTTGAACAGCGTGACGGGCGAGACCTCGCCGCGCGGGAGGAACGGCACGCTCATGTTGACGAGGCCGGCGCAACGGTCCGGGTGGAGTTGAGCGAACCCGGTCGCGACCATCGAGCCCCAGTCGTGACCGACGATCACCGCCTTCTCGCCGCCGATGGCGTCGAGCACGCCGACGATGTCGTCGGTGAGATGGATGATGTCGTAGTCGGCGATGTCGTCGGGCCGGCTCGACTTGCCGTAGCCGCGCTGGTCGGGCGCGACCGCGCGGTAGCCGGCGGCCGCCAGCGCCGGGAGCTGGTGCCGCCAGGAGTACGCCAGCTCGGGAAAGCCGTGGGCGAGGATGACGGGAAAGCCTTCGCCCGCTTCTTCGACGTGCAGTTCGACGCCGTTCGTCTTGACCTTCACACTGCCTCCAGAGTGTTGAGCAGTTGTTCTCGGGTAGGACCTTCGCGCGGCGGGATGGGGTATGCGTCGGGGTTGGCCATGACCTCGGCCATGCGCGTGAGTAACTCACCGTCGCCGAACATCTCGGCGGGTGTTGCGAGGAGGTTCCAGAACCGGGCCATGCCGCGGCCGAGGATCGGATCGTTCTGGGCGGCGATGAACAACGCGGCGAGACCTTTCATGCGACCGGGGTCGCCGCCCTCGCTGCCGATCGCGAACCCGGCCGGATCGGACCCGGCCTTGTCGGACTCGACCGACACGTCGTACCAGGGCTCGACTTCGCGCTTGCACGCGGTCTCGTACGCAATCGCCCGCTGCCGCGCGTCGTGGGGGTGGGCGGCGGTCGCGTCGGCCAGCAAGACGGCCTGGACCATCGCGAGCGAACAGCCCCGTCCGTAGAGCGGGTTGGTGCACGTGTGCGCGTCGCCGATCGCATGGAAGCCGAGCACCGACGGCTCGCCCGCATCATCGGTGAACCGGCGCAGGCGGTTGAGCAGACCGGTCATCGGTCGCACGCCACCGCACGGCTCGAGCCCGCCCCGCTCGAAGAACTGGGACGGACCGGGCAGGGCGCGGCACGCGGCCTCGAAGTTGTCGTCGTGGCTCAGCGTGGCGCGCAGGTCCTTGTCGTCGGGCCGGATGGCGAGGGTGATCGACAGCGTGTCGCCGTCGCCCGGCACCGCGAGGTACTTCACGAACCCGAGGTCGCCGCCGAGTTTGGCCATGTCGACCTCGTAGCCGGTCGGCAATCGGTACCACCGCGTCAGGTACATGAGCCCGCTCTCGCGGATCGTCTCGGGAACGTCGATGCCGTGCGCGCCGAGCCAGCCGGGCACGTCGCCGCGGCGCCCGGTCGACGCGATCACGAAGTCGCCCTCGACCCGTTCGCCGGTATCGAGGTGCACGCCGTTGACGACACCCGGCGAGGACATCGTGACGCCGTCGATGCCAACACCGGTACGGATGTTGACGTGGTCCTGCTGCAACGCGGCGTTGCGCAGCACCCACTCGAACGTCGTGCGGCGGACGACGAGGACGCGCAGATCCTCATCACCCGGCATGGGCTCGCCCAGGTTGGTCGTCAGCGGCAACACGGTGCAGCCGACGCCGAACAAGTCGTCGAGCACATCGGGGAACCGTTCGCGGAGGACGACCGCGATGCGGGCGAGGAAGCCGTGGGTCTGATGCGCTTGCGGTGCGCCGCGCCGCTCGCTGGCGAACGCATCTTCCGCGCTCGCGGTGGGGGGCAGCGGATCGCGTTCGAGAAGCGTGACTTCGTGACCCTGACGGCCGAAGGCGAGCGCGGCGGACAGACCGCCCACGCCACCGCCAACGATGACAACCCGTTCCATCAGCCGCGACAATAGATTATGGTAACGGCTGTTGCCAACTTCGATCCGTCGCCAACATCGATTCGCAGGCCTGACGCCCGAAGAGCGTCAGGCCCAGCGCCGCGCCCTGCTGCTCGACGCGGGCTTTGACCTGCTCGGCGCCGAGGGCTGGGACGCGACCACGGTTCGCGCCATCGTCGAGCGGGCGCAGCTGAACCCTCGCTACTTCTACGAAAGCTTCACCGACATCGACGAACTCGTCATCGCCGTCTACGACCGCGTGGTTGACGAACTGGCCCACGAGGTGCTCGCCGGCCTCGAAACAATGCCGGCTGCGGATCCAGCCGCCCAAGGTCGCGAGGTCGTTCGGCGCATTGTCGAGTTCGTCGACGCGGACCGGCGACGGGGCCACGTGCTCTATGTCGAGGGGCTCGGTAGTGAAGTGCTCAACCGCCGTCGCATCGAAGCCGGCCGCGCCGTGATCGCGTCGTTCGAGCAGTTCGACGCCCAGCCGTTCACGCACCTGCAACGCGCCGCGGCGGCGATCGGCGTCGGCGGCCTCAGCCAGCTGCTGCGTGACTGGATTGCCGGCGCGATCGACATCACGCGCGACCAACTGATCGACGACGCGTCGATGTTGCTGCTTGCCGTCGTGAAAGCGTCCGGCCGCGCCTAGAGCTTGGCCAGTGCCTGCTTGGCCAGCGCGATCACCTTGGGCTTGGCCGTTGTGGCGTTGACGGTCGGCGCGGTGTAGCCGAACACGACCACGCGCGGGCCGTTCGTCGCGACCAGCAGGAGAGCGGTGGGCGTGGCCGACGAGAACGCTTGGTCGCCGACTCCGGTCACGTCCTCGACCGGCGCGCCGCTGCCGCTCACCGTTCGCTTGGTCGCCGCGTAGTCGGCCGCGGCGAGTGTGACGGTGAAGGTGATGTCGCCCGCCGCCGTCTTCCACTGGCACTGCACCGCGCTGCGCATCTCGCCGGCGGCGAACGTCGAGCCCAGCGCGGTCTTGAGATCGGCCGGCGTGAGCAGCCCGCACAGATTGATACCGACGGTGGTTGCGGTCGTACCCGGCGTGATCTTCGAGATCGACGGTTCCTTCTTCTTGTCCTTGCACGCCGTCGCCGACCCGGCGAGCAGCGTGGCGACGATCAGGAGTCCGGCGCCGCTCCGGCGCAGCGAGTGCATGGCGCGCAGGTTACGGCGACAACGGACCAGCGGTGCGCCGGGCGATGAGATCGGCGGCAACCGTAAACGGCGCCGGCTGGTGCGCGACCTTGTACGGCCCACTGGCGATGAACGTGGTGCGCGGGTGGCTGACGACCGGCAGGAGCAGCGAACCCGACAGCACGCGCACCGGAAGCTGGCTCTTGCCCGCTTCGAACCACAACCCGTCGTCGCCGGTGAGCAGCAGGCCGATGCGGTGGCCGGGCGCGATCCGCCAGTCGTTGGGATACAGCGTGACGCTCGCGTCCTGGCCGCCGGCGGTGCGGAGTAGGTGGCCGCCGCGCGCGATGAAGCGGGCCTGGCCGGCGGGGTCGATGTCGTAGAGCAGTGCGATCAGCGTGCTGTTCGAGAGGATCGACCGCACGTGGGCGCGGACTCGCGCCGTGCCGGCGAGGTGGACCTCGCGCGTTACCGGCGAGGAGAACGTCCACGTGCCGTGGCCGGTCGGGAGGGGGACCGGCAAGTCGCCGGTGACCTCGGTGACCGCGCTGGGCGGTTCGCTCTCGCTGGCGTTGACGCCGCCGTCGATGTACGAGCCGGAGCGGATACCGAGGTAACGGGTGACGGTGTCGGCCGGCGGCCACGACTTCTCCGTGCGCCATCGGCCGTCCGGCTCCTGAATGGTGACCGCCGGCGCGCTCGCTTCGTAGGCCAGCGCGGCCGGGTCCTGCTTCACGTAGGCGTCGAGGAAGCGGAGTGTCTCGGGGTTGGGCGGGCCGATGCCGTGAGTCCAGGGGCCGATGAACGCGCGCTTCGGCCCGCGCAGCGTCGACCACAACGGCAGGAAGCTCGACGGCCGCACGTTGAAGTCGTCGAAGCCCTGCTCCCACAACGTCGGGATTGTGCTGCCCGCGGCCTTGGCCGCCAGATCGCGGTCGCGCCAGTACTGGGACTGCGGCTTGTTGTTGAACGTCCCGATCTCGGTCTGCGGGTAGCACGCCGGATACGACAGCGGTCCGTTGAGCGCGTTGACGTGATGTTCGACCGGCGCCTTGAGGCTCGGGCCTTGGAGGTCGCTGACGAGATAGAAGGCGCCGAAGGCGCGGCCGGTGACGTTGCTCACGCCGTCGTCGAAGAAGTTGACGTAGCCGGCGGGCGGCGCGGACGGAACTACCGCGGCCAGGCCGCGCGGGTGCATGCCGAGGGCCATGAGCTGGGTCTGGCCGTCGTAGCTGTGGCCGATCATGCCGACCCGTCCCGTCGACCACTTCTGGTCCGCAGCCCACTCGACCGCGGCCTTGACGTCGGCCCGCTCGCCGGGGCCACCTTCGTCGTAGCAACCGGTGCTGGCGCCGTACCCGCGCAGGGCGACCTCCATATAGGAGTACCCGTGTTCGAAGACCTTGGCGCTCAGCGGGAAGCCGCCAGGAGACGGAGCGGGGTCGTTGGCCACGTCGGTCGGGCTGAGCGGTTCGGCGCCGCTCGTGTTGTACGGGCTGACGTTGAGGATCACCGGTGTCTTCTTGCCGGCGGGCAGGTTGGCGGGGCGGAAGACGAAGGTGTGGAGGCGGACGCCGTCGGTCGACGGGATGTACACCTCGGTTGCGGTCCACGCGTTTGGGTCCGCCGCGGCGGCCGGCCGACCCGCGCCGAGCGGCGCCAGAGCGCCGACCGCGGCGACGATCATGGCGATCCGACCCAGCACCCGCACGGCGCCAAAGTTAACAGCCGTTAGCGCTAACCCGCCGCCTACCCTGGGCCGGTGCGGCCGGGGGTGGCAGTAGCGGGGCCGTTGCTCGTCGCGTCGACGACGGCCGCGGCCTGTCGCTACGAACCGAAGCTCTCGACCGGCTTCCGCGCGGAGTTGAGCGCGCATAGCACGCGCAACTCCGCGCAGAAGTTGGTGGGGGCGTTTAGTCGGGAGCATCCGCGCACGCTCGTCGTACGATCGGGCCTGCGCTTCCTCCGCAGCCGTTCAGCGTGAGGGAGTGGCAATGACGACATTCGACGAGATCGCACGCGTTCAACGTGGCTACATAGATCGGGTCCAAGCCGGGCGGGGAGGACTTTCTCGCGGGCAGATCCAGCGTCTCACGAACCAGCATCACTTCCAGCGCCCGCAACGCGGGGTCTACCTGACTGGCTCGGCGCCGTCGGACTGGGAAGGCAACGTTCGTGCAGCGTGTCTGGCCGCTGGCGGCGACGCCCGGGCGATGGGCCGGACCGCGGCCCGGCTGCATGGCATGGACGGTGCCGAGAAGCACGGTGTGATCGAGTTGACCGTTTCCATCGGCCGCGGTCCGACGCCGCGCGGCGTCATCGTTCATGTGACACGAAAGACCGAACCCGAGCTGACGACGACCGTCAACGGCATTCCCGTCAGCTCCGTGAACCAGACACTGCTCGAGTACGCCTGGCTGACTCGCTCCGATCTCCTTGTTGAGCGCGCGGTTGAGGACTCTTTCCGACGCGGGAAGTCGACTGAGGGCGCACTCCGGCGCTTCGTCGGGAGCCGAGGCAAGGGTGTTCCCGGCGTGACCCGGGTCCGAAGCGTGCTGGACAGCCGACCCAAGGGACGACCGGCGCGGAGCGGATTCGAGGTGATCGTTCTCGACATCCTTCGCGAGTACGGCCTCGAGCTTCCGGAGCGTCGACCGCTCCTGCGACTGCCGCCCGACAGGGTCTTCGAACTCGACCTCGCGTACATGCACGACAAGGTGGACATCGAGCCCATGGGCGAGAAGTGGCACGCGACGGCTCGACAACGCCGCGACGACGCCGAACGGCGACGCCTCCTCGCCGCTATCGGGTGGACGGTGGTTGACGTGTGGTGGCAGGAGGCGATGCACTCACCTTGGTCGGTTGCCGACCGCGTCCGTTCCGCGCGGAGTTGAGCGCGCATGGCGTGCTCAACTCCGCGCGGAAGCGTGGCGGCGACACTCGCTGTCACACCTCGGGCGTACGGTGGCGGGCGTGGTGGCGATCGATGAGCTGGCGGCGGCGATCGCGTCGGCGAAGGGGGACGACCCGCTCGCGCCCGTGACCGTGGTCGTGCCGTCGAACTATGCCGGGCTCTCGCTCCGGCGGGCGCTGGGTCGCCGTCTCGGCGGCCTCGTCAACGTGCAGTTCCTCAACCTGCCCCGCGTCGCCGAACTATTGGGCGCGCCGGCGTTGGCGGCGGCGGGCCGCAAGCCGCTCACCAAGGCCGTGCGCACCGAGGCGATCCGCGCCGCCCTGGCGGAAGGGGCGGGCGACTTTGCACCGGTCGCCGCGCACCCGTCCACGCTCGAAGCACTCGACCGCACCTTCGCCGACCTTCGCGCCTGTCCCGAGGCCGAACTCGACTCTGTCGCCGCCATGAGCGGGCGCGCCGCCGAAGTCGTCCGCCTCTTCCGAGCCGCGCGCGCCCGTCTGGTTGATCACTACTACGACGAACACGACCTCGCGAACGCGGCTGCGGTCGCCGGTGCCAGCGATGACCTCGGGCAGGTCATCGTCATCACCCCCCGCCCATTGCCCGGCCCGATGCAACGCATGATCGAGACGCTGGGAGCGCTGGTCATCGAGCGCGATGCGACCACGATGCCCGAGGTCCACCGGGTGATCTCGGCGCTCGATCCCGACGATGAGATGCGCGCCGCCGTTCGCGTCGTGATGCAGGAGGCCCGCGCGGGCACACCGCTGCACCGCATGGCCATCCTCTGGCCCGACGACGAGCCCTACGCCGTTCTCGCCCACCAGCACCTCAGTGCGGCCGGCATTCCCCGCAACGGTCCCGCGACCCGCACGCTCGCCCACACCGTTACCGGCACGGCGCTCACCCAACTGCTGGCCCTCGCCGATCGGCGCTTGCGCCGGGACGACGTCATGGCGTGGCTCGCGTCGGCGCCCGTACTCGAGATGGCGGGCGACGCCGGAACGGTCCCCGCCAGCCAGTGGGACGTGGTCTCCGGCGCGGCCGGTGTCGTCGAGGGCGCCGACCAGTGGCACACGCGCCTCACCGCGTACGCGGCCGCCGAACTCGAGCGCAGGAACGCGCTCGTGCAGGAGGGCGAGGCCGACGAGGGCCGCATCGATCGCATCGATGCCAACGTCGAGCGGGCCGGGCGCATGCGCGTGTTCGTCGCCGAATTGGCCGGCAACCTCGACACCGCCGGTTGCCGCACGTGGGCGGGCTTCAGCGAGTGGGGGTGCGCGCTGCTCGACCGCTACCTCGGTCGCGACGAGCGCCACTACCGCTGGCCCGACGCCGAGCAGGACGCCTCGCGCGCGGTGCGCGAGGCGCTCGAGCAATTGTCAGTGCTCGACGACGTCGCCGGCGCCGCCGTCGTCGACCTCAGCCGCTTCCGCCAGGCCGTCGCCGCCGAGTTGGCCGCCCCGGCCGCCCGTCACGGCCGCTTCGGCACCGGGGTGTTCACGGCCAACATCACCGCCGCGCTGGCCACCGATTTCGACCTCGTGATCATCACCGGCTTGGTCGAGGGCACGTTGCCGAGCCGCCGCTCGGACGACGCCCTGCTGCCCGATGTCGAACGAAGCGCGGCCGCCGGCGAGATCCCGCTGCGCGCCGACAAGCACGACGTCGAACTCGCCGACCTTTGTGCCGCCCTCGCCGCGGGTAGCGAGCGGCGCGTGCTCACGTGGCCGCGCACCGATCCCCGCCGGCGGCGGGAACGGTTGCCGTCTCGTTGGCTGCCGGCGGCGGTCGCCGAGGAAAGGGTTGAGTCGTTTCAGCACGGTGTCGTCACCGGCGAACCGGCCGCGCTCTTCGACTACGACCTGCGCGACCTTCTCGACTGGACCGAGCACGGTGGCCGGCCCATCGACCACATCCTCGCCGCCGAGCTCCCAACCTTTGGCGCCGGGCTGGTTGCCGCCGAGTTCCGCGCCAGCACCGCCTTCACCAGGTTTGATGGCAACGTCGGCGCCGGCCACATCGATCCGCTCGACGCCGGCGCTGCTATGTCGCCTACCAGTCTCGAGGCCTACGCGGTGTGCCCGGCTCGGTACTTCTACGGCAAGGTCCTCCATCTCGGTCCGCCCGAGAAGCCGGAGGAGCTGCGCCGCATCGCTCCGATGACCAAGGGCTCGCTCATGCACGAAGTCCTCGAACGGTTCATCGTCGCGGCCATCGACGATCCGTCGGCGCGCAACGAAGCGCGGCTGCTCGAGCTGGCCGAGGCCGCCTTCGACGAGTACCACGCCCGCGGCCTTACAGGCGTCCCGCTGTTGTGGCAGTACGAGCGCGAGTCAATGCGGCGCGAGCTCAAACGCTTCTTCGACGAGGACGACGACGGCAGCGAGCCGTTGGCCGCCGAGCTCACGTTTGGCCGGCACGGCGAGGAGCCCGTCGTCCTCACGTTGCCAGGTGGGGGCCAGATCGGTTTCCGCGGGTCGGCCGACCGCGTCGATCGCCAACCCGACGGCACCATCCGCGTCACCGACTACAAGACCGGCGGCGACTACAAGTACAAGGCCCTGCGGGACGATCCGGTCGCGCGCGGCCAGTTGCTCCAGCTACCCCTCTACGGCCTGGCGGCCCAGGCCCGATTCGGCGACGACGCCACGCCCGTGCAGTCCCGCTATCTGATGGTGTCGGAACGGGCCGCCTTCCGACGCCATGCCGTGGTGGTCGACCACGACACCGTGGAGCGTCTGATCGCGGTGCTCGATGTCCTGGTCGGCGGCATCAGCGCCGGCCGGTTCCCGGCCCGGCCCGGCGAGGAGGACTGGCGGGGAGGCTGGGAGCACTGCCGCTTCTGCGATTTCGACCGCGTGTGTCAAGCCGATCGCGACCGCGCCTGGGAGCGGGTCCGCGCCACGTCCGATCTCGAGGCCTACGTCGAGCTGGCGGGGGAGTCCGCGTGACCGGCGTGGACCTCACGGCCGATCTCGACGCCACGCTGTTCGTCGAGGCGGGCGCCGGCACCGGCAAGACCAAGTCGCTGGTCGACCGCATCGTGGCCCTGGTGCAAGCCGGCCGCCGCATGCGAAGCATCGCCGCCATCACCTTCACGGAGGCCGCCGCGTCGGAGCTGCGCGATCGCATTGGCAAGGCGCTGGTGGCGGCCGGGGAAACGGTGGCCGCCCACGACCTCGACGAGGCGGCGGTCTCCACGTTGCACGGCTTCGCCCAGCGCATCCTCGCCGAGCATCCCTTCGAGGCCGGGTTGCCGCCGCGGGTCGATGTGCTCGACGAGATCCAGTCGACCCTTGCCTTCGAGGAGCGGTGGACTGCGTTCCTCGACGAGCTGTTCCACAACCCGGCGCACGACCAGGTCGTCCTGCGGGCCACCGCCCTGAACCTCAGCTTCGACGACCAGCTGCGCCAGATCGCGCTGATCTTCAACGACCACTGGGACCGGCTGGCCGACGCGCGGATAAGCCCGGCCGCGTTGTCGGCCATCGACCCAAGTGACGTGGCCGCCCACCTCAGCAACGCCCTCGCCCTGCGCCACCACTGCCTGGCCGATAACGACAAGCTGGCCGCCCACCTGGACGCCCTCGCGGGGCTGCCCGAGCGGTTGCTCAAGGCGCTCGACGAGTTGGAGGTACTGCAGCTCCTTCAGAGTGCCGAGGCGCTGCGGTGCAGCTACGGCAAGGCCGAGAACTACCCGGGGTGCGACATAAACGAGATTCGTGGAGCTCTCGACGATGCCGAAGCGGCGCGGGCCGAACTGCTCACTCGCCTGCGCGCCGAAGTGCTCGACCACCTGCTCGTCGCCGTTCGCGCCTTCGTTCTTGGCGCGGCCGAGCAACGCAAGCGGGCCGGCCGGCTCGAGTTCCACGATCTCCTCGTCCGGGCCCGCAACCTTGTGCGCGACAACGCCGACGTGCGCGCCGCGCTGGGCCAGCGCTACACCCACCTGCTCATCGACGAGTTCCAGGACACCGACCCACTCCAGATCGAACTGGCCAACGCCATCGCCGGCGACGTGCCGGGCAAGTTGTTCTACGTCGGTGACGGGAAGCAGTCGATCTACCGGTTCCGCCACGCCGACATCGAGCTGTTCCAGCAAGTGCGGGGCGCGATGGCGGACGACAACGTCCGCACGTTGAGCGCGAACTACCGCTCGGTGCCCGGCATCGTGACGTGGGTCAACCACGTATTCGAGGAGTTGCTCACCGAGCCCGAGTACCAACCGCTCGTACCCACGCGCACCGCGGCCAAGGGCGCCGGCCCGCCCGTCGTGCTGCTTGGTCACGAGTGGCCCAAGGGCGTGAACATCGCGGCAATCCGCGACACCGAGGCCGAGGAGATCGCCGATGCCATCGGCCGTCTGCAACATGAGCACAACCTCGCGCTGACGAACATCGCCATCCTCATGCCCACCCGGACCTCGCTGCCCCAACTGGAACTGGCGCTCGACAACGCCGACATCCCGTTCCGCGTGGCCAGCGCGTCGCTGGTCTGGGCCACTCAAGAGGTGCGCGACCTGCTCGCCGTGCTGCGCGTCATCGACGACCCGAGCGACCAGCTCTCGCTCGTCGCCGCGCTGCGTTCGCCCGCCCTCGCCTGTGCCGACGTCGACCTGCTCACCTACCGCCAGGCCGGCGGCAGCTGGCACCTGCACGCGCCGGTGCCCAACGCGTTGGCGCCCGAGCATCCGGTGGTCGCCGGCATGGCGGTGCTGCGCGGCCTGCACGACGACCGGTGGTGGGCCGGGATCTCGGGCATGGTCGACCGGGTGCTGCGCGAGCTCCACTTCTTCGAGTTGGCCGTTGCCCATAACCGCCCTCGTGACCGGTGGCGCCGGCTGCGTTGGGTGCTCGACCAGGCGCGCGCGTTCGAGGCCGACGGCACCAGCTCGCTCCGCGAGTTCCTCGCGTGGGCCGACCTGCAAGCCGACGAGAACGCGCGCGTAAAGGAGTCGCCCGTTCCCGAGGCCGACGACGACGCGGTGCTGATCTACACGGTGCACGGAGCCAAGGGCCTCCAGTTCCCGGCGGTGATCCTCACCGGCCTCAACCGGCCGCCGATGAACCCCGCCAACATGGCGGTGGTGCACTGGGGTGAGCACCGGCCCGAGGCCAAGACCACATTCCGGTTCCAGACCAAGGGCTTCGCGGTGCTCGACGCCGCTGAACGGGTCATCGACGAGCACGAGCGCATGCGACTGCTCTACGTCGCCGCCACCCGGGCCGAGGACCACCTGATCGTGAGCGTGCACCGCAAGTGCGGCGACACCAAGTCACACGCGGCCGCGCTGGCTCGTCGTTGCGAGAGCGCGCCCGCGCTGTTCGGCACGTTCGGGCCCCGGCAACTGGTGTTGCAGGCGCCGCCGTCGGTGTCGCCCCCCGTTGCTCCACCCGACGCCGCCCTCCGGCGGCGCGAGTGGGAGGCGGACCGCACGCGCCTGATCGACGCGCTCGCCTCCGCGCACGTCCGCGCCGCCACGAGCGTGAAGGAGGAGACCGACGTCGACCTCGACACGCCGCCGTGGAAGAAGGGCCGCGCCGGCACGTCGGTCGGGCGCGCCGTCCACGCCACGTTGCAGACCATCGACCTGGCGACCGGCGCCGGCCTCGAAGCCGTGGCGTCGGCCCAGGCGACGGCCGAAGGCGTCGAGGATCGGCGCGACGACATCGAGCGGCTCGTGCGCGCCGCGCTCGACTCAACCGCAGTGCAGGAGGCGGTGGCCAGCGGGCGTTTCTGGCGGGAGCTGTATGTCTCGGCGCCGATCGGCGACACGTTGGTCGAGGGCTTCATCGACTTGCTCTACGAGTCGCCCGACGGCTTGGTCGTCGTCGACTACAAGACCGACGCGGTGCGGAGCGCGGCCGATGTCGACGCCGCCGCAGCGCGGTACCGCCTCCAAGGTGCGACCTATGCCGCCGCCCTCGAGCGCACGCTGAACCGGCCGGTCGCCGCCGTCCAGTTCGTCTTCACGAGCGGCAGCACCGCGGTCGTGCGCGAAGTCGACGATCTACCGGCGGCAATGGCCGAGATCGTCGCCGTCGTCAGCTAGAGCTTCGACAGGACGTTGGTCGCGAACATCTCCAGGTTGGTTCGCAGGCCGTCGGCGTCGAACGCCAGCGGCGGGATGATCATGCGGTGGACGCCGGCGTCCTCGTAGCGACGGATGCCGTCGAGGTCCATGGCGCCGCCCGCGGTGACTTCGATGGCGTCGGGATCGCGGCCGGCGTCAACCGCGGCCTTGCGCATCTCGTCGAGCAAGCCGCCGAGGTCCTCGAACGAGGCGGTGCCGGGGAAGAAGCCGTCACCGAGACGACCGGCGCGCCGGGCCGCCGCCTTGGTATGGCCGCCGACGTGAATCGGCACGCCACCAGGCTGCACCGGACGCGGGTGCGACTTGGCCCCTTCGAAGTCGTAGTAGCGACCGTGGAACGTGGGCTCGTCCTGGGTCCAGAACGCACGGAGCGATTCGATCGCCTCGTCGGTGCGGCCGGCCCGCTCCTCGAACGGGATGCCGAGGACGGCGAACTCTTCGGCCAGCCACCCCACACCGACGCCGAGCGTGACCCGACCGTTCGACAACACGTCGAGCGTCGCCACCTCCTTGGCGGTGACCGCCGGGTGCCGTTGCGGGAGGATGAGGATGCCGGTGCACAGCCGGACGGTCGTCGTGCGCGCCGCCATGAACGCGAGCCAGACGAGCGGATCGGGTATCGGCGTCTCCTCCGGTCCCGGCATCTTGCCGGTGGGGGAGTACGGATACGGCGACTTGTAGTCCTTGGGCACGACAACGTGCTCGACGGTCCACAGCGACTCGACCCCGAACTCTTCGGCGGCGGCGGCCATGGCTCCCGCGTTGTCGGGGAGGCACCACGGACCGGCGTTGGCGAACATCATTCCGACCTTCACGGTGGGGAACGTAGCCCGAGGACGATGAACCCGTCTCTTCCTCGACGTCGTCGTCATCGTCGCACTGCAACTATCGGCTGCTCGCCCTCACCGAGCAGTACGCGACCTCGACGGACTGCGTCGGCGGGTCGATCTATGCCTTGACAGAAATATAACTGAGTAGGCATACTAGGTGCGTGACCGCCGCAGCAGCAACGTTCGAGGTGCTGGCCGAGCCGAGCCGCCGGCGCATCCTCGACGTGCTGCGTGAGGGCGAGCGGGCGGTGGGAGAGCTGGTGCAACGGGTACGGCTCAGCCAGCCGGCGGTGTCGAAGCATCTGCGCGTGCTCAAGGAGGCCGGGCTGGTCGAGGTCAGGCCCGACGGTCAGCGCCGGTGGTACCGGCTGCGCGCCGCACCGTTGGCCGACATCGACGAGTGGCTCGAGCCGTATCGCCAGTTGTGGAGTGACCACCTCGACGCACTGGAAGCGCATTTGGAGAGGAGCGAGTGATGGAAGTGACAGCGACGAAGACCGGTAGCCGCGTGAAGGTGACGTTCGAGCGCCGGCTTGCGCAGCCCGTCGACAAGGTGTGGCGCGCCATCACCGAGCGCGACCAGTTGAACCAATGGTTCCCGAGCGATGTGGGCGTCGATGTGATCGGCCCCGACACCAAGGAGCTCCACTTCACGTTCCGCGAGAACGAGGGACCGGCGGGCGACGGTGTCGTGCTCGAGTACGACGAGCCCCGACTCCTCGTCATGGACTGGTACGACGGGATCCTCCGATTCGAGCTCACGCCGATCGACGACGGTCGCGGAACACTGCTGCGTTTCTCGCACGACGTCGAGGACGACGGCGAGCGCCCCACTCGCGACAGCGCGGGGTGGCACGTCTGCCTCGAGCAGCTCGACGCGCTCGTCGCCGGGGTCCCGCTACCCGCACTCACCGAGGATCGGTGGAAGAGCATCGAGCCCGAGTACGCCGAGCGCGTCAAGCAGCTCTAGCGACACTTACAACAGCATCGCGATCCGCTCGAGCGGGAACGGCGGCTGGGCCAACGGCTTGACCGCCAGCTGCATGAGCATGATCGGGTTGTCGTCGCCTGCGGAACGGTTGAGGTGGACCTCGTCGCACCAGGTACATCGGTGGACAAGGACCCACTCGCCGTTCCCGCGCACGCTGATGGCGACCGGCTCCATCGACGCGCCGCACTCAGCAGCG
The DNA here is from genome assembly GCA_035649535.1 of Acidimicrobiales bacterium. Taxonomy (GTDB): domain Bacteria; phylum Actinomycetota; class Acidimicrobiia; order Acidimicrobiales; family JACDEA01; genus JACDEA01. The sequence goes on from DASRJI010000175.1 coordinate 16,799, forward strand.
CGGTCGCCGGGCGAATCGTCGAGGTGACGGGACCACAGGCAGTTCGGACAATGGTTTCTGTGCGCGGTGCCGGGCGCGTCGAGTGGAACCTCGAGCGCGCAGTTCCGGCACCGGAAGGTGTGTTCGCGTGAACGCGACAACGGAGGACCTCCGGTTGAGTTGATGACCGTCAGAAGACGACGTCGCGTCACTCGGAAGGCTTAGAGCCGACCGGTTTGACGACGCGACGTCCCGTCCTCTGGGGACACGGTCATCAACTCACCTCCTCGATCGCTTAATTTGCAGCGTCGAGATCGTCCCAGCGGGTCATGCGAGCAGCAACCGATTTTGCGCCCGCGGCGATGTCCACCAACTCTTGGCGCGCCGGGCCGTCGCCCTCCAGCGGGTGAATGATCGGTCCGTCGTAGGCGAGGACCTTGGAGAGGACGGGTTCGCTCGCCACGATGTTGAACGGCTGGTCGAGGACGTTGACGATCTTCATGAACCCACGCCACACGTCGGGATCGGACGGGATGAGCGAGAAGAACTTCGCCTGCATGGCGGCGATCGGGTCTTCCTCGGCGGGGGGCGGCGGCGGCGCCTCGCCCTTGACCTCCCGGTCGAACGCAGTGCGCATGTCGCGGTCCATCTCGACGGTGGCGTGGAAGTGCGGGAGGAGCTCGGCTTCGCTGGCCGCGTCGACGCGGCGGGCGAAGTCGACGGGATCATCCAGCGCATCGATCTCGTTGATGACGGCCTGCGCGTGCAGCATCCCCATCGACACGCCGCGGCCGCGCATCGGATTCGTGGCGGCCACTGCGTCGGCGATAGCGGTGATGCCGGTCGCGACCGGCGCGCCGTCAATGATGAAGCGGCGGTAGCGATCGGGAATGGCGGCCATCGTCTCCAGCTCGCTGATCGGCTCGCCGTCGAGGTACGGCGCGATCGCCGGCGTGGCGGCGACGACCCTGCGCCACGCATCGGCATCGGTCAGCTTGTAGAGCGCCTTATCGGTGGCTGACGTGACAACGCCAATCATCCACGTGTCGTTGTCGGCGGGGAGGGAGAGGAGGGCGACGCTGCCGAGCACCTGAATCATCGGGACTTGCGGCCCCGGCCAGCCGTTCGGGCCGGCGCGGAAGTAGCGCCCGTAGTAGCGGAAGCCCGAGTCCTCACTGTGCTCAAAGAACGGCTTGCCGCCGATGGCGGCCAGCCACGTGCCGAAGGCGGAGCGTCGCCCGCCGGCGTCGATCACGAGGTCCGCGTGCAGGTCGTCACCGGCGTCGGTGCGCACACCAACTACGTGGGGGATGCCGGCCTCGACGGACGCGCCGGTGAGGAGTTCGGTGACGGCGACGCCGCGACGGACGTCGACGCGCGGTTCAGCGGCCGCCGCGTTGGCGACGGCCCACTCGAACACCGGACGGCGGCCGGTGATGACGCGGAACTGGTCGTCGTCGGGGCGCGGCGAGCGGTCGGCGATGCTGTCGGGCATCGCGTCGATTGCCGGCGTGATTCGTAGCGCGCCGGCCTGGTCGAACCGGTCGAACAGCTCGGGAAGTTCGGCGCCGATTATCTTGTGGAACCGGGCCAAGAAGTAGTGGCCCATACGGAACTGGGCGACGCCGGGGCGCTCCCACGCGTCCCACGCCTTGTCGATTGACTCCGGTGGCTCCTCGGGATTGCGCTCGAGCACCGTCACCTCGTGACCACGCCGCGCCAGCATCATCGACGCCCCCAGGCCGCAGATCCCACCGCCGCTGACAACGATCTTTGCCATGGCCTGGAGTGTACGGTCGCCGCCGATGAAGGCCGCCGCGTACCACCGCACTGGACCGCCCGACGTCTTCGAATACCTCGACGTTCCTGATCCGGAATGCCGCTCGTCGGGCGTCGTGATCCGCGTCGAGGCGGTCAGCATCGAGGGCGGTGACGTCCTCAACCGGGCCGGCGGCATGCTCACCGGCGACCCGCACATCGTCGGCTATCAGTGCGCAGGCACCGTCGTCGAAGTCGGCGAGTCGGCGGCGGCCGCCGGTGCGGCCGAAGGCCAGCGCGTCGTCGTCACGATGGCGAACGGCTCGCACGCCGAGCTGGTGTCGGTTCCCTATGCGTCGGTGTGGCCGGTCCCCGACGGCGCCGACATCGTCGCCGCGGCCTGCGTACCGGTCGCGTTCGGTACGGCCGACGATTGCCTCTTCGAGTTCGGGAAGTTGGTCGGCGGCGAGACCGTCTTGGTGCAGGCGGGCGCGGGTGGCGTCGGGATCGCGGCGATCCAGCTGGCCAAGCGCGCCGGCGCGACGGTCCTGGCTACGGCATCAAGCGCCGACAAGCTCGAGCGAATCGGTCACCTCGGCGTCGACCATGGCATCAACTACAAGGAGCACAACGCGGCGGAGGAAGCGCGCCGGTTGACCGACGGCCGCGGCGTGGACCTGGTGGTCGATCCGGTTGGCGGGTCGACGCTGCAGGGGAGCCTCGGCGCGCTGGCGAACCGGGGCCGGGCCATCACGGTCGGCAACGCGGGCCGAGAACGCATCGCGATCGATGCGTCGCCGTTGATGGGCATCAACGGATCGCTTACCGGTGTCTTCCTCGGCGCCGAGATCGCGACACCACGCGTGCGCGAGATGATCGGTCGCCACATCGCCGATGTCGCGTCGGGCGACCTCGAAGTCATCGTCGACCGCACGTTCCCGCTTGCCGACGCGGCCGCCGCCCACGCCTACATCGAAAGCCGCGCCGCCGTCGGTCGCGTGGTGTTGATCCCGTAACGAACGGCATTCTGGGCGGATTATTGCGGGCTCAGCCCGCGGTAATCCGCCCAGAATGATGCTGTTAAGCCGGGTGGCGGTCTCGCCAGGGCATGGCCTCTTCGAGTTGCGATGCGAGTCGGAGGAGGCCGGCGTCATTGAAGGGGCGCTCGACCAACTGCACGCCGACGGGCAGGCCGGACGGCGCTTGGTGCAGGGGGAGCGATACGGCGGGGAGCCCGGTGAGGTTGAACGGAGCGGTGAACGCGACCATCGCCATCACCGTCGTCGGCGGCGCGTCGGGTGCCTCGGTGATCTCGCGCAGGATCTGGCCGGCGGGCGGCGGCTCGATCGTCATCGTCGGTGTGAGCAGGACGTCGAACTCGGTGCCCCACCGGCTCACGGCGCGTCGTGACCACTCCTGAAGGACCTCGATGGCCTTGAGGTACGTCACCGCGTCAGTGGCCAGACCCTGCTGGTGACCGGCCTGGTTGTACGCCGACACCTTCGACCAGTCGACGTTCTGCGTGAAGCTGCCGTTGACCGCAGTGATGAACGCCGCCATTGCCGCTAGCTCGAAGTCGAAGGTCGTCGGCTCGACGTGATGACCGAGGCCCTCGAGCGCGCGACCCGCACTGTGCAACGCGTCGATGCACGCGTCGGCGACCGGCAACCCGAGCGACGCGCCTTCGACCATTCCGATGCGGAGGCGGCCCGGATCGGCCCCGACCTCCTCGACGAACGGGCGGTCGGGCGGCGGCGCGTTGTACCAGCACAGCGGATCGGGGCGGGCGATGAGGTCGAGAATCGCGGCGGTGTCGGCCACGGTGTGACTCACCACGCCCTCAACCGCGGCGCCTTCCCACGCTTCGATCAGCGTCGGGACCCGGCCGCGGCTCACCTTGAAGCCGACCAGCCCGCAGCACGACCCGGGGATGCGTAGCGATCCGCCGCCGTCACCGCCGTGGCCGATGGCGAACATGCCCGCCGCGGTAGCTGACGCGGCCCCGCCGCTCGAGCCTCCCGGTGTGTGGTCGGTGTTCCACGGGTTACGGGTGATGCCGTAGCGCTCGTTCTCGGTCGCGGTGACGGTGCCGAACTCGGGCGAGTTCGTGCGACCGGTCAGGATCATCCCGGCGCGCCGGAACGCGGCGACGGTCAACTCGTCCTCGGTCTGGAGCTCGTCACTGCCACCGTTCGAGCCGTGGGTGAGGGGCTGGCCGGCGGCGGCGGTCAGATCCTTGATCGGGATCGGCACGCCGAGGAACGGCGGCAGCGCGTCGGCCGGTTCGGTGACGACGAGGTCCGCGGCGCGCTTGGCGTCGGCGCGCGCCTCGTCGTCGTTGCGCCAGATGACCGCGTTTAGCGCGGGGTTCAGCGCGTCGATGCGGGTGATCGTCTCGTCGAGGACCTCGACGGGGCTCACCTGCTTCGTCCGGATCAGCTCGGCCAGGCCGAGAGCGGTCGGGAAGGCGTCCATGTCCCCGACGGTAGCTCCGGGCGTACACTGCGGCTCTAGGGCTTCACTTAGGGGGGAACGAAATGCGGCGACTACTCGCGCTACTCGCGATCGCGTTCACGCTGGCGGCGTGCGGCGGCGGCAAGGACAAGGTGTCAACGGCGACGACGGTGGCGACCACGTCCACCACTGTCGCGGCGACGACCACGGCACCGCCGGCGACCGCGCCACCGGTCACCGCGGCGCCCACACCCACGACCGCCCGACCCGTTGCCGCTGCGTCGGGTGTCCAGGGCGGCGGCTACGGCTGGCTGGCGACGGCGCGGCACCTGCGCACGCTGAACGGCCGGCGCTTCACATTCGGTTGCCCCGGCGGCGGTGCGGCCGGTTCGGTGTGGGGCAGTGGGCCCTACACCGACGACTCGTCGGTTTGTACGGCGGGCGTGCACGCCGGCGCGATCACCCAGGCCGCCGGCGGCGCCGTGCTGATCGAGATTCGGGCTGGCCAGGCGACGTACGCAGGGTCGACGGCGCGAGGCGTCACCACCAAACCCTTCGGGAAATACGAGGGGAGCTACGTCGTCCTCGGGCCGGCGACGATCCCTGGCGGCGGATACGGCACGGCGAACGCGCGGCAGCTCCGCGGCAAGAACGGTGAGCGTTTCGCGTTTGGGTGTCCGCCGGCCAACTCGGTTGGGACGGTGTACGGCAGCAACCCGTACACCGACGACTCGTCGGTCTGCACCGCCGGCGTCCACGCCGGCGTCATTACGCAGGCGGCGGGCGGCAACGTGGTCATCGAAATCCGCCCCGGCCAAGCGTCATACCCGTCGACGCCGGCGCACGGCGTGACGCCCAAGTCATACGGCAAGTGGGACGGCAGCTTCGCCGTCGTGAAGTAGCTAGGTCTTCTTCGCCCGGCTGGGCGCGACGCGCGGTGGCTCGTCGGGCTGCTTTGGGTACACGGGCGGCCACGGCGCGTCCATGAGGCCGGTGGCGCGGTCGCGTGCGTTCATCTCGAGGAGGGGCTCGATCGACTGCGGGTGATCGTTCATCTCGAGCCACGGATCGCCGACCCGTTCGAGTCGATCGGGGAGCGACGTGATCGTGAACTGATCGGGGTGGATGTCGTCGAGCTCCTCCCACGCGATCGGCGTCGACACCTGGGCGCCTTCGCGAGCCCGGACGCACCACGCGCCGAACACCGTCTTGTGCGGGCAGTTCTGGTTGAAGTCCACGAACACGCGTGTGCCGCGCTCCTCCTTCCACCATGCGGCGGTGATGAGGTCGGGGCGCCGCCGTTCGAGCTCGCGCGCGACGGCGACCGCCGCGCTGCGCACCTCGTACGAGTCCCACCGCGGCTCGAGGCGCACATAGACGTGTAGCCCGCGGTTACCGGTCGTCTTCGCGTACCCGACGATGCCGACCTCGTCGAACAGCGCCTTCAGCTCGTGCGCGGCGGCACGGATATGGGTGAAGTCGACGCCGGGAGTC
>DASRJI010000176.1:0-7742 GCA_035649535.1 Acidimicrobiales bacterium
CGCGCGTAGAGCCCGGTGTCGACGAGCCCGCCGTCATCGCGCGGCTGTGGCAGCGCCGAGAACGAGCGACGCCGGAGCAGCTGCAGCGCGGCGCCAATCGCGATCGCCACGCCGAGGGTCGAGAGGACGGAGCCGACGAGCCCGAGGAGCGTTGCGGTCTCGCCCGCCAGGGTCGACCGCCACGGGTCGATCTCCGGCGCCTTCGCGACGACAAGGATCAGGAAGAGCTGGGCGGCGAGCCAACCTTCGCCGCGCGGTCCGAGGCTCGATAGCCGGCTCATCGACCGAATCTAGTGCAGGACCCCGGGATCGAGGCCGAGCTCCGCGGCCGTGAAGGCCTCGAGCATGAACGTCGATGGCGTCGCGGGGTCGTACATGAGAATGAGCGAGAGCCGGGCGCGCGTCCACGCGACGTAGGCGAGGCGCCGCTCCTCCTCGAGCGCCCGCTCGGGTTCGAGCGCATCGCTGAGGGATCGCGCGCTCGGAAACCGCTCGGCGTCCATGTCGATGACCGCGACGTCGTCGAACTCGAGGCCTTTCGTGGAGTGGGCCGTCGCGAGCGACAGCGGGGCGTCATCCCGACGAAGCTCCGCCAGGCGACGGCGGGCTAATGCGATGGCCGTCCGTAGCCCCTCGAGGGTCTCGAACCGCGGCGCCCAGCCGAGGAGGGCCTCAGAGACGTCGGCCGGCGATGGTGCGTCGGGGTCATCCGGGTCGTCGAGCTCGTCGGCCCGGGTCTGGGGCTCATCCAGGATCGCGCTGCGAACGCGTCCGATCCGGACGAGCAGCGGCGCCATCTCGACTGCCTCGGAAGCGTCGGTTGCGACCCGCTCGAGGATTGCATCGACCAGCGGCGACTCAACGATCAGCTCGACGCCGGCGGCGCGGAACGGTCGCCCGACCTCGATCGCCGCAACGGCCGCGGACGCCAGCTCGCGATTCGTCCGAGCGAGGATCGCACGCGGCGTCGCGTCGTCGGGCCAGCCCGCGAGCAAGCGTTCGGTGCGGCCCACGTCATCGTCGCTCGTTGGTGCGAGGACGAGGCGGCCGCCGGCACCTGGCCCTGCGCGAACGACCTTGGCGAACCGCTCGGTGTTGTGGCTCACAAGCTTGACGGCGCGTTCGACGACGAGTCGCGGGCAGCGGTAGTTGACCTCGAGGTCGACGCGCTTCAAGCCCGGCAGGCGCGCCGCAAGCCCGAGGACCCGCCGGACGTCAGCCAGCCGCCAGCCGTAGATCGACTGATCGTCGTCACCGACGAGGAACACCTGGTTCTCGGGCTGCGCCAGGAGCAGCGCCAGGTCGAGCTGGCTGCGGTCGAGGTCCTGGGCCTCGTCGACGAGGAGATGGCGGCAGCGCCCCTGCCATAGCGCCCGCTCATCGGGCTCGGCCTCGAGGAGGCGAAGGGGTCGGGCGATGAGATCGTCGAAATCGAGGCCACCTGTCGCGGCCAGTGCCGTCTCGTAGGTGAGGAAGGCGAGGCCGAGCGGACCTGGGTCGGGGTCTGCCGCGATCGCCGCCGCATCGACGCGCAGGTCGAGCTTCATTCGCGAGAAGAGGGTCTCGAGGCGGCGCCGTTCGGCAGGCGGCGCGGTTGGCCAGAGGCGGCGCAACAGGCTGGTCCGATCGACGAGCGGCGACACCGGCTGGCCCGCGCCGCGCAGGATCTCGAGTCCCAGGGCATGGAACGTCCGCACCCGCACCGCGTCACCGCCCACACCGGCCGCGGCGGTCGAGAGTCGCGCCCGCAGCTCATCGGCGGCGCGCTTGTTGAAGACGATCGCCGTGATCGCCTCGGGATCAGCTCCGCCATCGAGCAGCCACGCAATCCGGGCGATGAGCGTCGTCGTCTTGCCCGACCCGGCGGGTGCGATGCAGAGTACCGGTCCCGGCGGTGTCGTCGCAGCGGCACGCTGGTCGGGCGCGAGGCGATCGAAGAGCGCGGCGGCCGCCGCCGACGGATCAGCCATCCGGGCATGATTCCAGCCCTCGCTTCACCGCCAATCACCCGAAACCGGTGCCGCGGTGCACCGTTACCGCCATCCTGAGGCCGCCGCGCCCTGCCGCCTCGTTAACAGGTCGCCGATAGGGCGCTATCGTGTCCGGTCTACGGTCGTGCGGAGCGGTCCGATAGGGATCGCGCACGCTTCCCGCGCCCACACGTCGTTCGTGCCCCCGAACGTGGAGGAGCTTCCGGTGACCCGATCGAGCCTTCGTTCTCTCGTCCTGATCAGCCTGCTGTCGATCGTCGCCTCAGCGATGGGCGGACCCGTCGCCGCGGCACCGAAGCCGACGGAAGGGCCGCTGTCGAACCGCGCCGTCTTCTTCTCTTCCGACGGCATGCGCCCGGACCTCATGGAGAAGTACGCGGGCCTCGGCCTCATGCCGACCTACGCCAGCCTGATGGCGAGTGGCGTCCGCGGTGACAACGGGATGCTGCCCGGCTTCCCGCCGAACACCGGCGTGGGCTGGTACACGATGATGACCGGCGCGTGGCCGGGCGAGCACGGATCGACGAACAACACGTACCACCGCGTCGGTGAAGGGAACTTCAACAACCGGACCGCGTTCTCGGGTGGCCCGATCCAGGCTGACACGCTTGCCGCGGCCGCCGAGCGAGCCGGCAAGAAGGTCGCCCAGATCGACTGGGTTGGAGGGGTCCAGTCGGGCATCGCCGGCCCGACGGTCGACTTCACAAACTTCTTCTCGACCCGCGGCGTCCTCGCCGCACCCCTGAACGCGACGGAGCAGGCGGGCGCAGCAGCGTTCGGGATCAGCTACCAGGTTGCCGCCTTCGCGCTCGCGTCAGGGTGGACGAACGTCCCCGCCGGCGATCCGGCCGCGCCGTCCCAGCAGACGTCCCTCCTCGTCGCGACAACCTTTGCCGCCCAGAATCCCAACCGCACCTACGACGTGTACGTCTACGACTCAGTCGTCGACGGGACCGCCGCGTACGACCACGCCATCCTCGTCCGCTCCGCCGCTGCAAAGGACGGCTCACAGGCCGCAACCGCCGGACCTCTCGGAGTCGGTGACTTCAAGGAGGTCAAGCTGCGCGGCGCTGATGGCCTGGCCGGTGCCCGCGCCGGCCAGACGGCAGGCTTCTACACGAAGCTCGTCGACCTCGCGTCCGACCTGTCGACCTTCAAGATCTACTTCACCTCCGTCCAGCGCGTCATCGCGACGTGTGCGACCGCGGCGTGCAACGCACTGCCGGCCGGTGGGGCGGGAGAGAACAAGCTCGAGAAGTACCTCGCCGAGAACTTCCCGACCTACATCGCCGGCGACTTCGCGCCGCTCGAGGCGCGGATCATCGATGAGGACACCTACGTCGAGCAGGGCCGCGACCTGCACAACGCCTATGCCGACGCCACCGCGAACTTCATCCTCGGCACCCTGCAGCCGGACACGGACGTGGCATTCGTCGGCTTCCCGACGACCGACGAGATCAGCCACCAGTTCATGGCCCTCGTCACGCCGACCGACATCGACGGCAACCCGAACCCGTACTACGACGATCTCGAGGGCAACGGCACACCGGACGGGCTCGCCGACAAGCGCGAGGGCTACATCCGGGACGCATATGCCGACGCCGACAAGACGCTGGCACAGGCCCGAGGGCTCATGGGCGGCAACCCGACGACGTTCGCCGGCTCCGACCACGGCTTCGCGCCGCAGTGGTACGCGGTCAACGCCGGCAGAGTCCTCTTTGACGCCGGCTTCCAGCGGTCTACCGCGACCGACGGCTCGGCGATCGAGCAGGTCAGCAACTGCCGCGCGGGCACCGGCGCGCTCGCCGTGAACATTGCCAAAGCCTGCTGGGCCGGCGGCACGGCCCAGATCTACATGAACGTGGCGGGTCGCGATCCCGGCGGGGTCGTGACCGCCGCGAACTACGAGGCGGTCCGCAACAGCATCATCGCTGCGTGGCAGGGCCTCACCGACCCGGCCCACCCGGGCGCCCAGGTCGTGCTGTCGGTCCTCAAGAAGGAAGACCTGCGGAACGTCGACGGCAGCGACTCGCTGCACCCGTCTCGGAGCGGCGATGTGGTCGTCGTGCTGCGGCCGCCGTATCAGTTCGATGCGGCCACGCCGGGCTCGCGCATCGCGTTCAGCCAGTTCTTCGGCCAGCACGGCTATCTCCCGAACCTGGTCGACATCCCGCACAACGTCAACATGCACGCGACGTTCGTGGCGTCCGGGCCCGGGATCAAGCACTCCTCGACCCCGGTCGCGAACGTCCGCGCGATCGACCTTGCGCCGACCCTCGCGTTCCTCCTCGGCATTGACGGCCCGCAGAACGCGAGCGGCAGGATTCGCGTCGACATCACGACGAAGCCGCAGCTCAAGGTCTACACGATCCTCGACATCAGCGACTACCACGGCCAGCTCACGCCCCTCGCCGAAGCGGCCGACAACGTCACCGGGACCGGCGCGGCCAACCCGACCTTCTCGATTGGCGGATCTGCCGCCCTCGAGTATTTCTTCCAGCGCTACCGGGCCCAGGCGACGAACGGCTCGATCACCGTCGCCGCCGGCGACTCCGTTGGCGCGACGCCGCCGATTTCGGCGTTCTTCGGCGACACGCCCACGATCGAGCTCATGAACCTCATGGGCTTCAGCGCCGATGGCCTCGGCAATCACAACTTCGACAAGGGTCAGTCGTACCTGCGGAACACGCTCATCCCGCTGGCGAACTTCCCGTACCTGTCGGCCAATGTCGTGGATGCCAACGGCAAGACTCCGGCCGAGTGGAGCCCTTCGGCGACGTTCAACTTCGACGGCGCAAAGGTCGGGCTCGTCGGCTTCACGAACGAGGATGCGCCGACCCTCGTCTTCCCGAACTCGTTCGACCCATTCCACGTTGACAACCGCGCAGCGTTCGTTCAGGCGGAGGTCAACCGGCTGCGGGCCAACGGGGTCCAGACGATCGTCGTCATGGGCCACGACGGCGCGACCGCCGGCACGCTCCTGAACCCGACAGGTCCGCTCGTTGACCTTGCCCATCAGCTCAAGGGCGTCGACGTCCTCATCGGCGACCACACCGACTTCCAGATCCTGACCCGGATCGCGGACGCCGAGAGCAAGATGACGCTCGTCACCGAGAACCGCAGCAAGAGCCTGCGCTACACCCGGATCACCCTCGTCGTCGACCCGGCGACGAAGAAGCCGTTCTACACGACGGCCGACTACCACAAGCCATGGACGATCGGCACGATCGCGAACCCCGCGATCGCCGCACGCCTCGCCGAGCTGACCGCCGCGCTGACCCCGATCCTGGGCGGCACGATCGGCTCCTCCTCGCGGTTCGTCCCGCGCGCCGACGCCTGTGGCCAGAGCGCCGGCCGAACCTGCGAATCCCTGGTGGGCGACATCACCGCCGACGCCATGCGCGACGCCTACGCGTCGATCGGTGTCGAGTTCGCGATCACAAACTCGGGTGGACTGCGCGACGCGCTGACCTGCCCGACGACCGACATTGGCGGCGACTTCTGCTCCGCGTACGTGCCGCCGCCGTACCCGATCACGCGCGGCCAGGTCCTGGCCGTGCTGCCGTTCGGCAATATCGTCGTCACCCTCCAAGTCAATGGCGCTGAGCTGAAGACGATGCTCGAGAACGGCGTATCGACGATGCCCGCGGTCCAGGGTCGCTTCCCGCAGGTCTCCGGCCTGTGCTTCACCTACGACATCTCAGCTCCTGCTGGGAGCCGTGTCACGGGAGCGGTCCGGCAAGCAGCTGACGGCTCCTGCACCGGCGCCGCCATCGATCTGACGGCAGCGTCGACGTACGAGGTCGCCGAGAACGACTTCATGGCGGCCGGCGGGGACGGTTATCCCAACTTCGCGAGCCGCGCCACGACCCAGAACATCATGGACCAGGTGCTGGCCGACTATGTCGCCTCGCACTCGCCGCTGAGCCCGGCGATCCAGGGCCGGATCGTCTGCACGACGTCAGGGGCGACGGTCTGTCCGGTCGTGGTGCCGTAGCTCTTCGTTGATCCGCGCCCACGTCGAGGGCGGGGGCCAACCCCGCCCTCGATTTCTTGTCCGCTTGCTCGTCGCGGCGATCGCGGCGATCGCTCTCTCCTGGGCCTTCATGGGGCGCGCCTCCAGCCATGGCGGCGCCGCCCGATTGCTCGTCGAGCCGCCTCGCATCAACCCGGGCGGAACGGTGGTCGTGGAGGGCGATGACCTCTCGTCGGACGACGCCATCACGCTCGTGATCGCTGGCGAAGGGGTCCGGGTCGAGCTGGGCACGAAGGTCTCCGACGGCCAGGGCCATCTCACCCAGGCGTTCATCGTGCCGGTTGATCTCCCGGTCGGCGGCTACGGGCTCGAGGCCATTGGGTCCGGCGGCGACGTCATCGCGGCCGATCTCGTCGTATCCGGGCCGCCGATCGATCCGGCCGGGGGTGGGGGAGGGCAAGGTCAGGACGACCCGCTGCTCGTGCCGTTGCCTTCGGGCTGGCGGAGCGGCCTCGCGACGTCGGGGGCCGGATACCCAACGACGAACGGCAGCCCTCCAGCGGGCGAAATGCCAGTCGGGCTGGTTGCCGGCGCGGTTGCTGGGCTTGCGATCATCGCGATGGCGGCCCTGACGCTCGTATCCCGCCGCCGAGCGTTCCCTCGCCGCTGAACGAATCGCTCATCGGGCCGGCGCTTCCGCGCAACACGTTTGGTCCTGCGTTTATTCCCTGGCGCTAGTACCCGCGTACTATCCGCGCCCTAACTTCATATCCGGCGTCGTGCCCGCGCCCCGGACGCGTCTCTCGCCTTAGCACTCATTTCTTCGTCTCTTTTTTCGGCCCAACCGGCCGCAGGCACGTCGACCACCTCTGGGGGGTCCCTGCGTGTCTACGCGCGTGCCGCTGCGCTTCGGCGCGGCCTTCTTGTCGTCCCTAGTGCTCGCCATGCTCATGGTTCCGGCGCTCGCCGCCGCGGCCACAATCCAGACTGACCTGTGGGTCTACCAGGACGGTGACACGGTCACCGTGTCGGGCGTCGACTTCGGCCCGAACGAGCTCGTCGACTTCGTCACGACGGACCCAGAGGGCACGGTCGTAGACACCGGCTCCGCGTCGAGCGACGAGCTTGGCGGCGTGGTCCACCAGTTCATCCTCCACGTCACGGTGGGCGGGATCTACGACGTGGTCGGCACGGGTCGCGACTCGGGACTGACCGCGTCGACAGAGTTCGATCCGCCGGTCGTTTCCGTGAGCCCTGCGAGCTGGGACTACGGCTCCATCGACGTTGGCACGTCGAGCGTCAAGACGTTCACGATCTCTAACGGCGCTGGCGGCACGTCGATGAACGTCCAGACGGTGACCTCATCCAGCCCTGAGTTTGTCGTCGGGGGAATCACGACCCCGGTCAACGGCATCGGCGCCGGTGGAAGCACGACCTTCACCGTGACCTTCACGCCGGCAGCATCGGGTGAGCGATCCGGCACCATCTCCATCGCCACGAACGGAGCGAACCCGTCGGTTCCTGTCACAGGTCAGGGAATCGCGACGGATACAACCCCACCGACCGTCGTCATCGACAGCGTCAGCGACAGCCTGCTCAACGCTGCCGAGCTCAGCACCAACGTCACGTGGCATGCCAACGAGAACGGCGCCTACAGCGTCCGCGTCGGCGCCACGACCTGTGCGAATGGCACTGAGGTCGCCTCGGGCACCTACTCGACATCGCCTGCGACGGTCGTCACGAACGTCCTCGCGAGCGCGCTTCTCGAAGGTTCG
>DASRJI010000177.1:0-13696 GCA_035649535.1 Acidimicrobiales bacterium
AGGCGCGGGCGCCGGCCCGCCTCGCCGAGAAGACGCCGGGCAACCTTCCCATGGTGCCGCACCTCCGTCGGGCGTTCCCTAACGGCCGGATGCTCGTGATCATGCGGCACCCGGTCGACGTTCTCGCCTCGTACTGGCGGCGCCACGCGTCGGACCCGAACGCGCCGTGGGCCGAGATCAGCGTCGACGAGTTTTGCGGGGTGTGGGCCGAGTCGGTCGCGCTGGTCATGTCGTACACGCGCAAGTGGCCGGAGTCGGTGCTCCTCGTGCGCTACGAGGACTTCACCGCGGACCCGGCCGCGGTCTTTGCCCGCGTCTGCGCGTTCATCGGCGAGCCGATGGTCGACGCCGCACTCGTCGGAACCCGTGACCGGTTCTGGGAAGTCGAGCCCCTGATCTTCGATGACATCCGTGAGGGCGGGAGCGACGCGGCTTCGGTGCCCGAGGAGGTGGCCACCGAGGTGCGGAGCAGACTGAAGGAGCCGATGGCCACGCTCGGGTACGACGTCACGTGACCTCGAGGACGCCGATACCGCGGCCGTCCTGGGCGCGGTCCCGTACGAACTCCCACGTTCGCGCCGCCGTCGGGGCCAGTTCCGCCCACACCTTGGGCACGTCGCCCGTGTACGCAATGGTCGGGGGCCCGCCGCGCGTCGCGCTGTCCTCGACGATGTCGTGGAACGCGATGAGCCCGCCGGGCCGCACGAACCCGCGATACGTGTCGTAGTCGCCCATGGCGCCCGCGTAGGTGTGGTCGCCGTCGATGAACAAGACGTCGAGTTCGTGACCGGCCAGTGCATCGGCGACGCGGCGCACGATGTCGGGTGCCTGCGAGCGACCTTCCAACAACGTGAGGCGCACATCTCGGGGGCGCATCGCCTGCAATACGCGAGGCCAGCGCAGACGCGGGTCGATCCCGATCAGGTGCTCGAGCGTCGGGGCGGCGCGGGCGAGCAGCGCGTTGGTGCCGCCGTCGGCAACGCCGATCTCGAGAATTCGACGTGGAACGCGCTCCTCGACGAGGCGCAAGAACGCGTCGATCTCCTCGCGTATCTGGTGGGCGCCGCCCGGGACGACGGTGGGGACGGCGTCGAAGCGCTCGTCGTGTGACGTGCATCGATCGAGCCGGCGCCGGGCGAGCGGCGCGAGGGCGGTGACGACCGACGCGCGCGCCAGTTGGCCCGACCGTGACGCGTAGAGGCGAAGTCGAAGATCGCCGCTCAGCGGCGGGCGCGCTTCGGCGTGGCCGGGGCGACCTTGGCCGTGGTGAACAGCGGCAGCTGGCCGAACGTTCCGCCGAGGATCGGGCCGGCGGCGGCGTCGAGATGCTGCTCGAGCACGCTCGCGTACACCGATCGGAGATCGAAGGCGGCGGGGACGTTCCCGTCGTCGAGCCTGCTGAGGTCGGCCCGATCGCCGTACACGCCGCCCTTCACGGTGGGACCGATGAGAAACACCGGGCCGCCGGCGCCGTGGTCGGTGCCGCCCGCCGCGTTCTCCGGTCCCCGGCGGCCGAACTCGCTCACGACGAGCACCGCCGCGCGCGACGCCACGCCCTTGGCTTCGGCGGCGTTGAAGAACGCCTTGACCGTATCGTCGAGCATCTTGAGGTTCGCGGCGTGCCGCCAGCGCTGGTCGGTGTGCGTGTCGTAGGAGCCGAGCGTGAGGTAGCCCACCTCGGTGCCCAGCCCGCCGGCGAAGGCGGTCACGATCGTCTCGGCCGCGTTGGTCTGCGAGGAGGACGAACTCAGCTGCCCGATCGCGGTGACGGCCTGGAGCATGCGTTGCTGCCAGTCGACGACGGTCGAACGCATCGACGCGTCGCGGCCGCCGGCGCCGAAGTCGACCAGAGCCTGACGACGAAGGTCGGCCTCGGGCCCGCTGCCGAGCAGTGCGAAGTCGCCGAGCGTTCGCGCCGCCACGCCGCTGACTCTGTCGCCCGAGATGGTGAGCGGCATGCTGTCCGCCACCGCCAGCGCGCGCACGGCGCCACGCGAGCGGTTGTCGGTGCGGTCGAGGTAACGACCGAGCCAACCGCTGGCGAACTGGTTGACCGGGCTGCCGGTGTCCCACACGTTGGCCGACGCGAAGTGCGAGAAGTTGGGCTTGGCGTAGCCGACGCGCTGCACGACCGCGACTTGGCCCTTGGTCCAGCGCTCATGGATCGACGCCAGCGACGAATGCAGGCCGAGACCGCCGCCGATGGGAAGCACCTCGGACTCGCGAAGAGCGAGATTGGGCCGGATGCGCTGGTACTGCGGGTCGAGATACGGCGCCACCGTGTTGAGGCCGTCGTTGCCGCCGCCAAGGAAGATCGTGAGAAGGAGTCGCGACGGCGCGACCGGAGCGGCGAAGGCGGCGTCCTCGACGAGGCCACCGAGGCGGAGCCAGACCGGCGCGGTCACCCCGGCGCCGGCGGCGGTCAAGAACTGTCGTCGGGAGATCGTCATGCGAGTGAGTAGTCCGGGCTGGCGATGAGCAACGTCATCAGACTTCGGTCACGGTCCTTCGGTCCCCACGTCGCCGCGCCGCGGAGGTATCGGTTCAGCGATGCGCGCGTCGCCGGTGCCAGTTCGGTCATTCCCATGAGCGCCGCCCACCGGTCGAGCGAGTCACCCCGCACGTAGTTGCTGCCGTGCACCGTGCGGGCGGCGAACGCCGCGGCACCGGAGTAGCGGTTGAGGAGGCCACCGGCCGAGAGCCAGGCCTCGTTGCCGACCCAACCACCGACGTTCGGCGGCTGGTACAGCGATTGCCCCGCACTGTGGGCCCAGTCGACGGCGAAGCCGTAGTCCTTGCTCTTGAACGCGCGCAGGGTGCCGGCCGCCAGTTCGACGGGCGACTTCACGAGCGCGTTCCGTGCTGCCGCGCTGCGGAACTCCGAGCTGAGGAAGAGGGCGCGCATCGCCTCGCCGAGATTCCAGCGGCTCGCGGTCAGCGACGTCGCGATCTGGCTGACGAGGCTTGACGGGGGATTCGGCATCGCGAAGCTTGTCGCCAGTTTGCGCGCCAGGAAGCGCGAGGCGCCCGGCTGATCGAGAACGAGGTTGACGAACTCGTGCGCGCCGAAGTTGCCGCGGCGGCCGAAGATCGACTTGTCGCCGTTGTCGTGAATCGCGGCGTCGAGCGCCAGCTTGTAGCGGCGTCCGGAGCCGTCGGTGGCCGGCGTGACGCGGTAGCCGCTCAGGGCCCGCGCCGCCTCGCGGATGTCGGCCTCGCTGTAGCCGCCACCGAGGGTGAACAGCTCCATGAACTCGCGCGCCAGGTTCTCGTTCGGCTTGCGCGCGTTGTTCTTGTCGGCGTCGAGGGAGCACGCGAGGGCGACGTCCTCGATCGCCCCGTGGAGCAGCGAACCCCAGTTGCCGAGCGCGTGTTGCCGGAACAGCTCGGTCTGCGTGAACAGCTCGGCCGCGCCCACGTATTCGCCCGGACGAAACGGCGTGGCGAAGTGGTCGTGGAAGAACAGCGTCATGCGCTCGACGAGCGGCGTCGCGCTGGTGACCAGCGACTCCATGAACGTCGTTTGCAGCGCCCGCAGGTTGGCCTCGTTGTACGGCGCCAGCTCGCGGGTCAGGAAGTTCTTGAGACTTTTGGGTGTCGCGGCGCCGCCAGCGAGAGGGCGCTTGGCGACGAGGTCGTCGACTGCCGCCGCATAGCCCTTGCGGACGTAGTACTCGACTTCGTTGGGCCGAGCCCCGAAGGCGGCACGTCGCAAGAGGTGCGCGATGGCAGTCCGTTCGGTTTCAGCCAACGTCGTGAAGTCCTTCCCGCCAGTCCGATCGGGGCAACAAGGTACTTGTTCGCTGAGGACGGCCGGTTTTCCTGCCATTAACGGCCGAAGAACTACCGTGGCCGGATCGTGGCTTCTGCGGAATTTCAGACGCTCCTCGCCGTCCAGGATCACGACACGGCGATCGACCGTCTCGTACACCGGCGGGAGACCCTGCCCGAGCGGGCCACCCGGCTCGAACTGCTGGAGCGGGGCCAGAAGCGGGCGGCGGAGCGGGACGAGGTCGCGGTCCGCCGCGACGAGGTGGTCGGCCGCCAAACCGGGCTGGAGACGGAGCTCGAAACCAGCGAGGCCCGCATCACCCAGGTCGACAAACGGTTGTATTCGGGCGAAGTGAGCGCGTCGCGGGACCTCCAGGCGATGGCCGAGGAGATCGAGCGGCTCAAGGAGTACTGCTCGAAGCTGGAGGACCGGGTGCTGGCCACGATGGACGAGCGCCAGCCGCTCGACGACCAGGTCGCCGCCCTCGAGGCCGAGCTGCACGCGATCGCCGACGAGGTGGCCGCTGTCGACGCCGCCATCCGGGCGCACGAGGCCGAGATCGACGCCGAGCTGGCGACCGAGCGCGCCGCCCGCGAGGACCTGGCCGCCGGGATTCCCGAAGCCCTGCTCGCCCGCTACAGCCAGATCCGCACCAAGCTCGGCGGGATCGGCGCCGCGCCGCTCAACGGGCACTCGTGCGGCGGCTGCCATCTCGTGCTGCCGGCCACCGAGGTCGACCGGATTCGCCACGAACCGCCCGACGCGCTGATCCTGTGCGACCAGTGCGGGCGCATCCTGGTCCGTCAGAGCTAGGGACGCGGTCAGCGATGCTGATCCTCGTCCGCCACGGCCAGACCGCGACCAACGCCGAGGGCCGTCTCCTCGGCCGGGCCGACCCGCCGCTCACCGCGCTGGGTGAACAGCAGGCGGCGGCCGCCGCGGTCAAGGTCGGTTCGGTGGCGCGCGTGATCAGCAGTCCGCTGCAACGGGCGCAGGCGACCGCCGCGTGCTTCGGTCGCCCGGTCGAGATCGACGAACGGTGGATCGAGCTCGACTACGGCGCCCTCGAGAACAGCAAGCTCGGTGACGTCAACGCCGACTTCTGGACGAACTGGCGAGAAGATCCGAGCCTCTCGCCGCCGGGCGGCGAGTCGCTCACAGCGCTCGGCGCGCGTGTGCGGGCCGCGTGTGAGGACCTCGTCGCCCAAGCGACGACCGAGGACGTCGTCGTGGTCAGCCACGTGTCGCCGATCAAGGCCGCGGTGTCGTGGGCCCTCGGTGGCGACGACACGATGCAGTGGCGGATGTTCCTCGACGTCGCCGCCGTGTCACGCGTCGCGATCCGTGACCACGGCCCCGTGCTCGTCAGCTTCGGCGAACGCGTCGTCGTGACCTAGTTGAGCGAAGTGCGACGGTGAGTCGGCCTATAGGCGGGGTTCTGTGAGGACGCTTGCACGTCCCCGGTGACCATCCATCTATGCGGCCTACCTAGGGAGATTGACCGGGCCGGTCCTCCCACGTTTGGCCTTGCTCCGGGTGGGGTTTGCCGAGCCGCCCGGGTCACCCCGGGCGCTGGTGCGCTCTTACCGCACCGTTTCACCCTTACCTGTTGCTCTTGCGAGCCCATCGGCGGTTTGTTCTCTGTGGCACTTTCCTGCGGGTCACCCCGACTGGTCGTTAACCAGCACCCTGCCCTACGGAGCCCCGACCTTCCTCGACATGGTCAATGCCATGCCGCGGTCACCCGGCCGACTCACCGTCGCGTCCCTATTCTCGCACCTGCGAGTTTCGCTGACGACTTTGTCCGCGGCGGGAGAGGTGTCGATCTAGGCGCCACAGCTCACCTTGTCGGTGCAATCGGTTTGCGGTTATGGGCCGGAGGTACAACCCAGAAATGCGCAAACTGCTTGTAGGTGCCCAACTTCTTGCTGCCACCTTGCTGGCGATTAGCGGTTTCGTGCTCAATCCTGCCCGGGCCATCGAGTCCCCAACGTGCTTCGGTCGCACCGCCACCATCTCAGGAAGCGGCACGCTCGTCGGCACGCCCGGCACCGATGTCATTGTCGGCTCGAATAGTGCGGACTCGATCTCGGGTGGCGGTGGCAACGACTTCATCTGCAGCCTCGGCGGCAGCGACCTCGTCGAGGGTGGTGCCGGCGACGACAGCATCGACGGCGGGACCGAGCCGGACAGCCTCGTCGGCGACAACTCGGGCTTCAATGGCAGCACGACATTCGACGGTGGTGGCAACGACACGATCATCGGCGGCACCGGTGCCGACACGATCGCTGGCGACAACCTCACCTTCACCACTCCCGCCTCCGGCGGCGGCTCCGACCGCATCTACGGCGGTGACGGCGGTGACATCCTCATCGGCGACAACTTCTCCAGTGGCAGCGGTGCAGGTGCGACCGGTGGCGGGATCGACAACATCTTCGGCGAGGGCGACGGCGACTCGATCATTGGTGACAACTTCACCAACACCGGCGCCGTGAGCTCGACCTCGGGCGACAACTTGTCCGGCGGTCCGGGCGCCGACGGCGTGATCGGCGACAACCTGACCGCTACCGGAACGACCTCTGGCGGCGGGAACGACCGCGTGGCCGGCGACGACAGCGACGATCAGTTGCACGGCGACAATCTGTCGCTGGCCGGCGACTCCGGCACCGGGACCGACCAGTGCCTCGGCGGCAACGGCACCGACACGGCGGCGAACTGCGAGATCGTCATCGGCGTCCCGTAGGGGCCGGGATGACGAGAGGCTCCATCGCTTTGGGCTAAACGCCGGAGCCGTCACGCCAGCGACATGAGCAGGGTCCGGACCGGTCGCTTGCCCCTGAAAGCCGGGGGTGTGGCCAGACTAAACCCTGGGGCTACGGTCGCGTGGTGCGGTCCCGGTCGGCTTCGGCGTTGGCAGGACTGTTGGCGTTCGCCGGCGTGAGTCACTTCGTTGTCCCGAGGTTCTACGACCGCATCGTGCCCCACGCCTTGCCGTTCTCGCCCCGCGCCTGGACCTACGCCAGCGGCGTGGCCGAGGTAGCGACGGCGATCATGGTCGCTCGACCAACCACGCGTCGCATGGGTGCGCTGATCGCAGCTGTGCTGTTCGTGGTGGTGTTCCCGGCGAATGTGCAGATGGCCGTCGACTACCGCGACCGCGGCATGGCCGACAAGGCCGTGGCGTTCGGCCGGCTGCCGCTGCAGATCCCACTCGTGATCTGGGCGCTGCGGGTGCGCCGGAGCGTCAACCCGCGATAACGCGCGCCGTGGCCCGGCGGCCCGGCAGCTTCACCACTTCGATGGCGTTGGGGAGCTGTTCCTTGATGTCGTTGTCGTGGGTGACGACGAGCAGCTGGCGGAATCGACCGGTCAGCGTCTGCATGGCTTCGAGCATGCGACTCTTGCGGTCGTCGTCGAGCGGACCGAACACCTCGTCGAGCACGAGCAACCCGACCGTGCCACCGGACAGCAAACGCACTTGCTCGCTGATCGCGACGCGCAGGGCGAGGTTGGCGAGATCGGTCTCGCTGCCCGAGAAGCGATCCATGCCGTAGGTGACGCCGGCGTCGCCCAACATGATCTCGTAGCTCTCGGGGTCGACCTGGAAGTCGTCGTACTCGTGGTTCGTGAGTTCCTTGAAGAGCGCCCCGGCTTCTTGTTCGAGCATCGGCCCGACTTTGGCGACGACGCCTTCCCGGAAGCCGTGGAGGAGGTCGGCCAGACGGCTGAGGTGTCGCGCGTCCTCGCCCAGGTCGACGAGCTGCGCATGTTGGGCTTCGGCCTCGGTGATCTTGGCGACCTCGGCGTCGGCGCGCGTGCGGGCCTGGACGGCGAGCAGTCGCGCTTCGTGCGCGGCCTTGGTGGCGGCGTCGAGCGCGGCGCGCGCCCGGTCGCGCGCCAGGCGGGCCGCGTCGAGTTGCTCGGGTTTGAACTGGAGCGCCTTGGCCTTCTCGAGCAGGGTCTCGAGCCGCCCGCGCGCTTCGTCGAGCCGGAGTTGTCCGGCCTCGAGTTCGGCGGCGACGATCGGCGCCCGTTCGAGCCGCCCGCTCACGCGTGCCAGCTCGTCGGCCGCGCCGCGCAGCCGGGTGACCTCGGCGCGGAGGTTGTCGGGCTCACCGTCCGCGAGCGGCGGCGCCAGCACGGCTTCCGCCGCCGCCAGCGCTGCGTCGGCGGTCGCCCGCTGGGCGATCACGCGCTGGTAGGCCTCGCGGGCGGCGCGGCCCTTCTCGATCGCGCCGGCGATCTCCCGCTCGGTGGCGCGGGCCGCCTTCGCCGCCGCGGTCAGTGACGTCGCCCGGGCGGCGAGGTCGGCGGCGGCCGCTTCGGCCCCGGTCAGCTCCTCGGCGTGATGGGCCTGCACCTGTTCGAACGCCTGACCCAGCGCCTGGCCGCACACCGGGCACGCGCCTTCGTCCGATAGTTCGCCGGCCCGCTGTACCGCGAGGCGAGCGGCTTCGAGCCGGGCCGTCGCGCCGTGGAGCTGGCCTTCGACGTTGGCCAGTTCGGTGGCGGCGCCCTCGGCCGCGGCGCGCGCATCGGCGAGGCCGGACTCGTCGGCGGCCGGCGGTTCGTCGGGCAACACGAGAGCGGTCAATGCGGCTCGCGCCGAGACCACGGCCTCCACGAGCGGCAATCGCGCCTCGGCGGCGGGCAGCGCGGCGGCGAGCGGTGCCAGTTCGGCGCGCCGCGCCTCGGCTTCGCCCAGTCCGGACCGCTCGACCTCGAGGGTTGCGAGCTGCTCGGTGAGCGCCTTGACCTCGTCGCGCGCCGCGACGCCCTCGACCTTGATCAACTCGAACTCTCGTCCCGTGTCGTCGATGCGCGCGAAGGCGTCCTCGGCGGTGGTCAGCGTTGCGTCGGCGGTGACGGCGGCGGTTTCGGTGACGGTCGCTTCGGCGTCGCGGGCGTCGGCCGCCGCGCCCAGGTCGTCGGCCGCCACGCGCAGGGCGTCGAGATCGGGCAGGACGGACCGCAGTTGGTCGAACTTCTCGTGCGCGCTCTTGGCGTCCTTGCGCGCCAGATCGCGGGCGCCGTCGAGCGGCGTGATGCCGAGCAGCTTGAGGACGAGCCGCTTGCGCTCGGCCGGACCCTGATTGCTGAACGCGGCGAGCTGCTTCTGCTCGGCGAACACCGACGCCCGGAAGGGGGCGTCGTCCATGCCGAGTATCGAGTGGATGTAGCGCTTGGCGTCGGTAGGGCTGGCGGCGACCTGCTGCCCGTCGGCGAACACTTCGGCTTCGGTCTTGAGCTGTTTGCCGCCGCCCTTGATCGTGCGGCGCACGACGTAGAGGTGGCCCTCATGTTCGAACTCGCACTCGACGATGCAGTCGTTCTTCACGCCAGCGGTGCGCACCTCGCGCAACTCCGTGCGCGACCGGCCCCAGAGTGCGAAGAGGATCGATTCCAACAGATACGACTTTCCGGCCCCGTTGACGCCGTAGATCCCGACCAGCCCGGGCGGGATCTCGAGTTCGAGCGGGCCCTCGTAGACCCGGTAGTTCTCCAGGTAAAGGCGCGTGACCCGCACCGGTTAGCTCGCCTGTTCCTGGGCGCGGGCGAGGTAGTCGTCGCCCATGTCGCGGATGCGGTCCCGGTCGAACCCGATGAGGTCTTGCTGCGGGAGCCACCGCGCCCACAGGTCGGCCAGGTTGCCGAAGTCGTCGCCGGCGTCGACCTGGCCGGCGGCCGGGGCGTTGGTGCGCTCGATCTGCGCGTGCAGCAGATGCGCACCGGCCTCGCGCACGACCTCGTGGTCGACGAGCCGCCACGCCTCGGGCGCCACGCCGTCGACGTAGAGCCGCACGACGGCATCGGCCGGCGCGGCGGCGACCCGGTCGATGAGCGCGGCTTGGATCTCGTCGGGGCTCAGCCCCAGCGCGTGGATCGGCTCGGGCGTGACCATCGGCCGCTGGCCTTCCAGGGGCACGTGCGTGCACACGCCGGTGTCGGTGTCGAGCACGACGATGCCCTTCGGGTCGGGGTCGTCGGCGAAGGAGAACGTGTCGGTGGCGCCCGCGTACCAAATGCCGGGGAGCACCTTGCGGTGCGAGTGGTAGTGGCCGAGGAGGACGAGGTCGGCGCGCAGCAGCCCGGCGTCGACCTCGATTTCGTTGATGTCGGCGTACTTGGGCTCGACCTGCGGCACGCGCGGGTGGGTGAGCAAGAGGTTGGTGCGGTCGAGGCTGCGCGAGTTGTCGACCTCGGCAAGTGCCTCCTTGGTGGCGTCGACGGTGAGCATCTGGGGGACGGCGTGCACGAGCAGCCCGGGCAGTTCGAAGCGCTCGTAGGCCAGGCGGTGAGCGAAATGGAACTCGGGGAACGTGTCGGCAAGCGGCGAGTAGGGGCTGCCAGTGCCGGGCAGTCGCGGCGTGTCGTGGTTGCCACTGATGATCACGGCAGTGATGCCGTGGTCGCGGATCTTGGCCAGCGCCCGCTGCGCGATTCGGAACGACCGGAACGTGGGCCTCGGGTGATCGAACACGTCGCCCAACCAGATGACCGCGTCGGGGGACTGGGCGAGGGCGAGATCGACAGCTGCCTCGAAGGAGATCTCGAAGTCGCGCTCGCGCTGGTTGACGCCTTCGGCGGTGGTGTACGGGTAGTACGACCGACCGAGGTGGGCGTCGCCGATCGCCGCGATCTTCATTGCGTCAGTCCACCAACGCCGACACGTTGGGCGCTGGTTGCGGGCGGGGCGCGGGTGGCGGTTCGGTGGCGGCGACGACGTCGGCGTACAGGTGGACCCGCGCCGGGACCGCGAACGGCGCGGCCAGGTTGGCCATCAGGCACTCGCCCGGCATCAGCGTTTGGATCTCCGGCCCGAGCGCGCTGATGTCCTGCTTGGCCGAGGCCCGCAGGATGTTGCGGTCCTTCTCGTCGGCCAGGCCGAGGACGAAGAAGGTGTTGAACTGACTCAGCAGTTCGTCGTCGAGCAGCTTGGGTTGCTGGGTGACCGCGCACAGCCCGACCTTGAACTTGCGCCCCTCCCGCGCCACGCGCGGGAACACGTTGGACTCGC
This sequence comes from Acidimicrobiales bacterium, assembly GCA_035649535.1. Classification (GTDB taxonomy): domain Bacteria; phylum Actinomycetota; class Acidimicrobiia; order Acidimicrobiales; family JACDEA01; genus JACDEA01. The sequence goes on from DASRJI010000177.1 coordinate 10,791, forward strand.
TGTCCTTGCTGTTGCCGAGGACGCGCTGCGCCTCTTCCAGCGCGATCGAGACGGTGGGCAGCTGGCGGTGGTACTCGTCGTCGTCGAGGTACGCGGTCTGCCAGTGGTCGAGGACGCGCCGGGTGAGGAACGACGCGACGAGGACCTCTTCGGTTGACCCGAGGCCGCTGACGTCGACGAGCACGACCTTGCCCTCGGCCAGGTCGCGGATGATGGCGGCGCCGACGGTGACCCCGGGGTCGGCGGCGATGCACTCGAGGCCGACGATGCGCCGGGCCCGGCGCTGCACGACCTGCAGTGTGTTCAGCGCGATGCGGCCGTTGAGCTCGATGTCGCGAAAGCCGGCGAGGTCGTCGAGGTGGGTGAACGGCAGCAGCCAGGCCAGGCCCTCGTGGCCGTCGCGCGAATAGTGCCGTTCGAGTTCGAACAGCGCCTCTTCTTGCGGGCGGCTCCAGTCGTGGGCGGTCCGCAGGTCGTCGATGGTGAGTTCGGCCAGGCTGATGCGCAGCGTCGACGTGTTGGGCAGCCGGCGGGCTGCGTAGGTGCGCAGACCGACGCCGGCCCATGGATGGCGCGCCAACGCCGTGCGGTACTCGCCGTGCGGGTCGATGAGGAGCATGCCGTAGCGACCCTTGGCGGTAAGCACGCCGCCGGCCAGCACCATCATCAAGTTGGACTTGCCCATGCCGGTGGTGGCGAAGATGCCGACGTGGGTTGCCAGGCTGTCGCCGGGGATGCCGACCTCGAAGTCGACGTCGGTCTCGCCGCTGCGCAGGTGGCCGAAGGGGATGTCGCCCATGCGGCTCTTGAGGAACGCGAAGTCGGCCGGCTCGGGCGCGACCACGCGCGAGAACTGCGTGGGCAGCGACTTGGGTTTGCGGAAGTCGAGGCCGTCGGGCGTGAGGTAACCGAGGCATCGGCACGACGCAACGCGGTACGTGCGCTTGGCTTGCTCGTGCAACGGGTGGGCGCCCGGCTCGGCGCGGGCGTCGTCGGCCAGCAGCGTGCCGGCGACCCGCTCGGCCCAACCCGGCTCACGGTGCTCGGTGCCGTAGGTGACGTCGACGATACGGAACAGATACCGACGACCGGTGGCGTCGTCGACGGCGACGAGCAGCTCGCCGAGGAACAGGTCCTCGTCAGGCGCGGCGCGGAACGTGCCCTCGAGGACGTTCTTCCCGAACAGCCGGCCGCGGCTCGCCGTGGTCATGACCGCTCCATCAGTCGATGACGATCCGTGAACGCGCGCCGTCTTATGTCCTCACTCACGCCGAGGGCGGCCAGGGCGTCGTCGAGGTCGCCGGCCGCTTCGGCACGTAGCCAACCCGGACAGGCGGCCAGCCGATCGGCCACGGTGAGCGGGTAGGGGTAGCCGGGGAACGCGGCGTCGTCGCACAGCGCGCTGATCGCCGCCAGCATGGGCTCGGGGTCGACGTCGCCGGGCAGGTCGATGCGGAACGAGAACGGCGCATCCGGATCGAGGCGGGCGGCGACCACTTGTATGTCGACGGGAAGATCGGGCCGGGTGCGGGCGACCGGCGCCCACCACATCGACCGCTCGCCGAACAGGGCCTCGGCCTCGCGCTCGAGATGACCGAGCAGCGGCGCGCCGCCCCGTGACAGCGACGAGTGTTTGGTGACGGCGGCGAGCGTGACCTGCGCGTTCGCGGCGCGTTCCATCAGGCCGGCGAGGAAGGTCGACGGGATGCGCCAGTCGGGCTGGAGGTCGCCGTCGATGAGGATGAGGGCGCCGGGCTCGGCCTCGGCCAGCGCGTCCTCAACCGCCCGCCACTCGCCCTGGTCGCGCAGCAGGTTGATGACCGAGCCGTCGGTGAGCAACTCGGCGGCCAGCTCGCCGTCGTCCTCGAACACGCACTCGCCGTCGCGGTAGCGGACCCGAGCGGCGCGGGTGACGACGACTTGGAGGCACCGGGCGTCGGCGACGAGCGCCTGGCCCCCGTCGACCGCCCACACGTCGGCCGGCGGCGCGCTGCGCACGAGGGGCCGCAGGCCGATGACCGTCTCGAACAGGAGGTCCGACCCCGTGGGGTCGGCCAGCGAATCGCCGCCGCCGGTGAGCACCTTGGCGAGCCGCTGGGCCACTTCCTGCATGGCTCCATGTTGGCGGAGGGGTGTAACAAGTTACAAGGTTGTAGTTTTCCCCAGGCTTGTGGACGACGTACAGGCAAGACTCGCAGCGTGGCTGGGGGCCTCACCTACCTGTTTACGGACGTCGAGGGTTCGACGCGGCTCATTCAAGAGCTCGGAGCCGTCTACGGGCTCGCCTTGCAGACCCAGCGCCACATCCTGACCAGTTGCGTCGAGGCTCACAACGGACAGGTGATTCGAGGCGACGAAGGCGACGGCTCGTTCTTCGTGTTCACGCAGGCCGCCGATGCCGTCGCCGCTGCGGTCGAGTCGCAGAGGCGGATCCAGCGCAACGAGACCAGTGGTGTGTCGATTCGCGTGCGCGCCGGCCTGCACACGGGTTCGGCCGTGCTCTACGGCGGCGAGCACGTCGGGATCAACGTCCACATAGCGGCCCGGGTGTGTTCTGCGGCGCACGGCGGGCAGATCCTCTGCACAGGACAAACCGCGGCGGCTGCTGGCATCCCCGCCGCCGATGTCTTGTTGAAGGACCTCGGCTCATTCGTGCTGCGCGGCATCAGCGATCCCCACACGCTGGTGCAGATATCCAGTGACGATCTGCCCGACGACTTCCCGCCGCCGCGTGAGGGTGTGCGCCAAGGCGGCGACCAGGTCACGATCTGGCGTCGGCAGAGCGCAACCGCGACAACAGCGACGGCCATGCCGGAGAAGCTCGATGTGTTGTCGGCTGACGGCGGCCCCCTCCCGCTCGACCTGCGCGTCGAGATCGGCGCCGCGTCCGGCGGTCCGGCGGGGGC
>DASRJI010000178.1:0-3875 GCA_035649535.1 Acidimicrobiales bacterium
GCGGCGCACGCGACCTAAGCCCCATGCTGCCGCCCCGTCCCGGCCGCACGTAGGGCAGCTGCACGCTCGTGACTTGCAGCGGCTAGCTCGTGCATCACGGCACCACCGGTGGTTCGTCGGCTCGCCGCGGCTGCTCGCGCCTGGCGCGAATGCGGCGTCGAATCAGGAAGTAGGCAATGAGGCCAATCGCCACTAGGACCAGCGCAATGGCGATGGCGGTGCCAGCTGACACGAGCCACTCGGCCAACGCAAGGCCCGCCAACACACCCAGTACGAAGGTCACAACGACGACGACAACGGCGGAACGATTCACGACACCCTCCTTGAGCCCTGGGCTTCAGTACCACCTCAAGTCAACCTGGGCTCTGAAGCGAGCGGGTGTGTAACTGGCTTTCGGGCTGGCGAAGGGTCCTGGGCTGACGACCTCTCAGGAATGGCGGCCCATCGAGCGCCGGCCGACCGCTTGTCGACCGTCGCGCCCTTCCTGCCGTTGCACTGGATCGGCCCCGCTATCGGCTCCCCGGCGTCGGACTTGCCTCGGCCGGCTGATGCGAGACCGGTACGGTCGGTGCCATCGCGAAATGAGTCGACGGCCCGAAGAGGAGTGGGCGCGACGTGTGGTCGAGCGAGATCGTGGGCGTCATGCTGAACACGACGTCGGCGCTGCGCGGGCGCGGACCGTGGGTGACGAACGGGGGGGCAGCGTGCGCGACGATTCGCATGTCGCAGCCGCTCCCCGCGCACTCCGCCCAGACTGGTGCGCCAGTCGAACCAGTGATGGGTGACATGCCGCCCGTTGTCGGACGGTCCCGGGCGCGCCGGACCGATCTACGGCGTTGCTGTCCGCCTCCGTGGCCCGCGCTGCGGGCGGATCGGGGTTCGGATCCGTAGGGCAGACGGCACGGATTCGAAGAGCAGCGGTGGGTCCATGGCGGCTGCTTCGCCGTCCAGCGCCAAGTCGACGACAGCGCCCGAGTCGATCCGGAAGGTCGGCGTTGTCCACTCTCGCATTGCCGGGAGCGGCTTGCCTGGGCCGACGACCGCCACGCCCAGCAGGCCTCGGTCGATTCCCTTACGGGCACCGGTCATCGGCCGGGGATCGAGCTCGTAGCGGTTGTTCGACACCAGCACCAGGCGCGCGTTCGACCACTGCGACCCGTCGGGGAGCGTTAGCCGCAGGTCGAATGCGTCCGAACCTGGTCCGACGAGGTCGGGCAGCATCTCGATCACCGTTCGCAATTTCGCGTCGCGATAGGCCGGGGACTGCACGATCGCGCCGTACAAGCCCAGCGACGCGATGTTCACGAAGATCCGATCGTTGACCCGCGCCAGGTCGATTCGCCGCTCGGCTCCGTCGACGAACGCGTCGAGCGCGCCGACCACGTCGTCGCGAGCGACGCCGATGTCGATCGCGAAATGGTTGCGTGTGCCCGCCGGGACACACACGTAGGGAACGTCGTGCTCCGCGGCGACAGCCGCGACCGCCGCCTGTGACCCGTCACCGCCGGCCATGCCGATCACATCCGCGCCACCCTCGACAGCCGCGGCGGCCAACGCAGACAGATCATCCCCTCGCTCGAACACGACGGGCTCGATGCCACGGGCGCGGCACTGCCCGACGAGGTCGTAGCGCGACGCCGTACCGCCACCCGACGTCGGATTCACGATGAGCACCGGCTTGTCCGGGGGCGTCTCGACCACGAGCGTTCAGTGTCGCCTGGATCGCGTCACGTCGCCACGAACACACGTGACCAGAGGATGCTGGTGCGCGATCCGGCCGCGACGGCGAGCAGCCCAGTCGGCGCTCACGCGTCTACCCGTCGGCGGCGCCGCCGGGCGAGGGCGGCGACGGTGAGCAGCGCGAGCGCCTCGCCCGTGAGGGAGCCTGCGATCACATCGACGGGGTAGTGGACGCCCGTGTGGACCCGCGAGTAGGCGACGAGCGTGGCGGCGGTGCTGACGGGGATCCCGGCCTCGGGTGCCGCACTGGCCACGCCGGTGGCGAAGGCGGACGCCGACGCCGCGTGGCCCGACGGGAACGAGGTGGTGCGAGGCATCGTCACCTGGCGGGTGAGCGGGACGTGGTGGGTGGCGCGGTCGGGTCGGTGCCGGCGGCCGAGCCGTTTGAGGCCCAGGTTGACAACCGCCGAGGTGACGGCGACCGAGGCGAGACCGTTGACTGCAGCGCGACGGCCGACCGGTCCCCCGACGGTCGCCAGGACTGCGGCACTCGCGATCCACAGCTTCGAGTTGTCGGCAGCCCGGGACAGCCGGCGAAAGACACCGTCCAACGTGGGGGTCGGCGTGGCGGCGATCGCCGCGTAGACGGCGAGATCGAGGCTGTTGACCTCGGCCCACCAGCCTTCGGGCTGTGGCAACGCCTTCCGGGCCTCGGCGTGCTTCGGCAGCGCGCCCAGGCCCGGTGCGTCACCGCGATCCGCGGTCGTCACTCGATCATCCGCTCTGCCCTGCTGTCCTGCGGCTTTGCGTGGGCGTGATCACCTTCGGCGAGCTCGTCCCCGGGCCTCATTGGCCCGCGGCCCGCCCGGCCAAATCGTCGGCGTAGACGCGGGCGTCGATCGCGTCGAGCACGGCCAGCCGCGCGTTGGAGACGGTCCAGGCGGCGTAGTCGAGGGCGTCAACAGCCTCCGCTTCGGCCCAGCCGGCGTCGCTGGCGGCGGCCTTGGCGTCCAGCTCCCGGGACCGTTGATTGATCTTGGCCTTGACGTCGTCCCTCCGGGCGTCGGCGTCGGCCTTCATCTGCGCCCACTTGCTTCGTGCCTCGCCGGCGACCTGGCTGCCCTGCTGCTTGGTTTCCTCGACGGCCCGGTCGAGGTCGTCCTGGGCTTGATCGATGCGCTGCTTGAGCTGGTCGCGCGACTCGGTGGCGGCAGTCTGTGCCGCCGCCTTGGCCTCGCCGACGCGCTTCTGGAGATCATCGAACTGTGCGGAGAAGTCCATGATTGCTCCTTCGGTTTGGCATGGAATCAGTGGAGTCACGGGGAGTGGTGGCGAGCCCACGCCCCTCACAAGGATGCCGCGCTACTCGAGGCTCGATCCAGGGCCGAAGGACCCTGAGACAGAGATTTTCGGCCCTGTGTCGGGCGCCCGCTGCCCGCCGGGTCTGGGCGGCCTTGGCCACCGGTTTGGGCCGCCGCCGAGCCCGCAGCTGATCGGTCGGGAGTTCGGCGACAGCGGTCACAGCCAACCCACGCGCTTGAAGTACCAGCGGAGCACGACGACGGTGATGGCCATGACGGCGATCGCCAGCGGGTAGCCGAAGATCCAGCCGAGCTCGGGCATGTGGCGGAAGTTCATGCCGTAGATACCGGTGATGATGGTGGCCACGGCGGCGATCGCCGCCCAGGCGGACACCTGCTGGATGATGACGTTCTGACGTACGGTGACCCTCGCCAGGTTGGCGTTGAATAATCCGTCGAGCGCCTCGCCGAGCGTCATGACCTCCTCGGACAGGCGGCGGGCGTGGTCACTGACGTCACCGAGGAGCGGCGACAGGGCCTGGGGCGTCTGCACCAGCTCGCCACGCTCGAGTCTGTCGAAGATCGTGAGCATGGGATGCATGGCGCGAGCGAGCCGTGCCGCCTCCCGGAGCTGGAGGTAGATCGGCTCGCTCTGGTCCTGATCACCCTGGAACACAGCCACCTGGGTCCTCTCGAGCTGATCGCCGAGCCCATCGACGACGCGTTCGGTGTCGTCGATCACCGCCTCGAGCACTGCCCATGCCGCCGCCATCGGCCCGTGCGTGGCAACCTCCGGACGTGTCCTGAGGCGCTCGCTTGCACCTTCGAGAGCATCGGGACTCGACTGGCCGATGGCGATCGCGTAGCGCGCGCCGACGAAGATGTCGACAGCGC
>DASRJI010000179.1:0-25043 GCA_035649535.1 Acidimicrobiales bacterium
TGAACCCGATCGCGCCGCCTTCGCTGCGCGCGTACTTGCGCAGCTGCTTGAAGTACGAGCGGATCTTGCGGTTGGTCTGGCCGTAGTACATCGACTGGAAGGCCGACGACGAGACGAACAGGAACGGCACGCCCGCCTCGCGCGCCATGGCCTTGGCCATGTAGGTCTTGCCGGTGCCGGGCGGGCCCTCGAACAGGACGGCGCGGCGAGCCGTGCCGCCCATCTGCTCCTTGAACGTCTTGTGAGCGAGGAACAGGTTCAGCGACTTGACGACTTCTTCGACGACGACGCCGGCGCCCTTCACGTCGGCCAGGGTGACGTCGATCTCCGACGGGCGGTACAGGATGTGCGGCGACTTGCCCATGCCCAGCATCGGGACGATCACGACGCTGGCGAGCAGCACCACGATGATCAGCATCGGGAGCAGAGGTGCCCAGGTGTCATTCAGATGGGGCCAGCCGAAGTGCACCGGGTGGCCGGCGGCCCAGCGGCCCCACAGGACGATGTCGAACAGGGCGATCGCAACCGCCAGCCTGCCGACGCGGCCGAGCCGAGCCCGCTCCCGGTCGTGGGCGACGTCGGCCGTCGACCGGAGCACCTTGTCGTGTCCCAGCGTCTGCAGTTCCGCCATGCCTAAACGGCCTCCTTGATCACTCTGCGTGGTCAAGAAGGTTCGCCGTGCGTGGTGAAACTCCTGCCCTACCCCCGAAGGCCGGCGTAGGGCTTGCGCCCGGCGGGGATGTCGGCCCGGCGGGGATTGGCTTGATCCCGGGCCGAGAGGACGGGGTCGGCGATCCCCCAGTCGGCGGCGATCTCGGGATCGTCCCAGGCCACGCCCAGCTCGTCGGCCGGGTTGTAGTAGCCGTCGACGAGGTACGTGAGCGTGAGGTCGGTGAGCGACGCGAACCCGTGGGCGACGCCGGGCGGGATGAACACGCCCTTCTCGATGTCGCCGTCGAGGTCGAAGCTCATGGTCGCGCCCTCGGTCTTGGACCCGTCGCGCAGGTCGTGCAGCACGACCCGGGCCCGGCCGGCGATGACGTACCAGTAGTCGGCCTGGTGCAGGTGATAGTGGAGGCCGACAATGGCACCGGCGGCCCGCACCGCCCGGTTCCCCTGCAACATCTCCCGACCTGAGGACCCGAACCAGTCGCGGCGATAGGTCTCGACGAAGCGACCGCGCTGGTCGCCGTGCACGTCGGGCTCGACGATGACGACGCCGTCGATGTCGGTGGAGTCAATGAGCTTGGCCATCGGGCCAAACCTAATGCTGGGCGATGACAACGGCGGTCAGCGCGAGGAGCGCGACGTTGCGGGCCACGTCGCTCCAGCCCGCTGGCCGTTGCGACCAGGCGCCGAAGCACGCACACGGAACGCCGCGGTGGGTAAGCAGCCACACGGTGAAGCCGGCCAGCAGCGCGGTGGCCGCGTAGCCCGTCCACGGCAAACCCACCTGCGCGGCGATGAGGCTGCCGAGCACAACCTCAACCGCGGCAACGACCGTTCGCTGGCGCGCCGCGAGCTTGGTGATGCCAGCGCCGAGAAAGACCGCTCCGAGGGCGACGGCCGCTACGCCTGAAATTGTCCGAACGCCGCCCGGTAGTACAGCAACGGGTGAAAGTCGCCAGCGGCGATGTCCACATGGACGACGCGGCCCACCACGATCGTGTGGTCGCCGCCGTCGTGCTCGGCCTCGACTTCGCAGTCAATCCACGCCGCCGCCCCGTCCATCATCGGCGAACCGGTGCCCGGCGCCGCCGTCCACCCGACGCCGTCGAACTTGTCGGGGTTCTTGCTCGCGAACGCCATGCACAGCGCTTCCTGGTCGCGAGTGAGGATGCTCACGCAAAACGAGCGCGACGTGCGGATACGCGGCCAACTGGCGACCGTCTTGTTCGGGCAGACGAGCACGAGCGGCGGATCGATCGAGAGCGACTGGAACGACTGCGCGGTGAAGCCGATCGGTTCGCCGCCTTCGACACCGGCCACGATGGTGACTCCGGTGGCGAAGTGGCCCATCACCTCTTTGAGGCGGGCGACGTCGAGTTCAGTCGGCAAGATTCAGCGAAAGGTACTCGTAGGCCGACACCACTTCGACTCCGGAGTGGAGGCCGGTGCACTTGGCCATCTCGAGAAGGTGATCGAGGTCGTCGTCGCTGTGCGCGGGGTCGTGGTGGAACATCGCCAGCTTCTTGGCGCCCGCCTCCTTGGCGACCAGCACTGCGTAGTCGATCGTGCAGTGACCCCAGGTCTCCTTCATTGCGAATTCGGCCGGCGTGTATTGCGCGTCGTGAATGAGCAGGTCGACGCCGTCGGCCAACTCGAGCACCGCGTCGGCGATCGACTTGAGGTCGTGGGGCGCTTGGTGATCGCTGATGTACGCGACGCTGCATCCGTCCCAGTCGACGCGGTAGCCGACGGTCGGGCCGTTGTGCGGCACCGGCCGGACCTTGACCTTGGCCCGCCCGACCTTCACGTCCTCGTCGGTCACGTCGTGGAACTCGACGTCACCTTCCAACTCGCTGAAGTGCACCGGGAAGTACGGCCGGCACATGAGGCCGCCGAGCACCTCGCCGAGCGGTCCTTCTTCCTGATGGGGCCCGTAGATGTCGAGCCGCGCACCGGGCCGATGGATCGGCGGGAAGAACGGCAGGCCCTGAACGTGGTCCCAGTGGATGTGCGTTACGAACGCGGTTCCGCGGAAGCTGCCGTCAGTGGGCTGGGTCGCGCCGAACTGCCGCAGGCCGGTGCCGAGGTCGAAGATGATCGGGTCCTCGCCGGCGACGTCGAGCGCGACGCAAGCCGTGTTGCCCCCGTAGCGACGATTCGCTTCGGATGAGCACGGGCAGGAGCCCCGGACACCGTAGAACGTGACCTTCAGTGGAGGACCCCCACGATCCTTTTGTGGCTGGCACTCACCTGACCAGTGTCGGCGGAGGTTACTGACAAGTGAACGCGCGATGACCGTGTGTGACGAAAGTCACGCCGCTCGCCGAGCGCTCGACCGCCGCTTACGGTCGGGCCATGGGAACGGTCACCGTCAACGACGTTCAGCTGGAGTACCTCGAGGCCGGGCCGGTTGATGGTCCTTTGGCCCTCTGCCTCCACGGCTTTCCTGATTCTGCACATACGTTCCGGTTCCTGCTGCCTACCCTCGCAAGTGCCGGTTTTCACACCGTGGCGCCGTTCCTCCGTGGCTACGCGCCGTCCGCGGTGCCGGCCGACGGCCGCTACGACCAGGTCGCGCTGGCGGCCGACGCCAACGCGTTGCATGCGGCGTTGGGCGGCGACGAGCGGGCCGTCATCATCGGCCACGACTGGGGCGCGGGCATCGCGTACGGCGCATCGGCGTCAGAGCCCGACCGGTGGCGGCGGGTGGTCGCCGGTGCGGTCCCCCCGACCGGCGCCATGGCCAGCGCCTTCTTCGACTACGACCAGATCAAGCGCAGCTTCTACATCTTCTTCTTCCAGACGCCGCTCGCCGAGATGGTCGTCAGCATGAACGACCTCGAGTTCATCCAACGCCTGTGGGACGACTGGTCTCCCGGGTACGCGAACAAGGAAGACGTCGCCTACGTGAAGGACGCATTGCGCGACTCGGCGAACCTCTCGGCCGCGATCGGCTTCTACCGCGCCATCTTCACGTCCGGCGGCATTCCGGGCGGCGGCAACCAGCCGACGCTCTATCTGCACGGCACGACCGACGGCTGCTTGAGCGTCGACCTGGCGCGCGGCGCCGAAGCGCACCTACCGCCGGGGTCGAAGGTCGCCCTGATCGAAGGCGCCGGTCACTTCATGCACGTCGAGAAGCCCGACGAGGTCAACCAGCTGATCCTCGACTGGGTGACGGCGTAACCGCGGCTCAGACGATGATGCGTTCCTCGGGGGCCTTCACGCCGATGACGGCGAGGGCGCGGCCCATACCGAGGAACATGCCGCAGCAGATCGTGAGGTCGGCGATCTCGTCGTCGGCGTACGCCGATCGCAAGCGCGACCAGAACGCGTCGTCCATCGCCAGATGGTCGAGCGCGAAGCGCTGCGCGAACTCGGCCGCCAGCTTCTCGCGCTCGGAAAGCGCATCGGTGGTGGCCCACCGCGCCACGTCGGCGTAGAAGCCCTCGTCGACACCATTCGTCTCTGCATCGCGGGCGCGGGTGTCCTGGCACACCTCGCAGTGATTGATGAGCGCGATCGTCCACCGCGCCGCTTCGCGTTCGCGTAGCGCGAGCTGCGTGTTGCCGTACACCGCTTCGGAGAGGGCGCCCATGCCGACGGCCATGTCGGTCCGCATCAGGGCCCAGTCGACGTGCTCGCCAAAGCCTCTTTCGGGGAACGAAATACGCGCCATGGCGCGAGGCTACGCGCCGAAGCGGGCCCGGTACGCCGCCGAGTAGATGACGTCGGCCACCAACGACTGGCGGGTGCGGTACATCCGCCCGGCGACCCAGCCCGACTGCTCCACGGCCGACGGCGCCCGGCGCAGCATTCCTACGTAAGCCATCGACACGTCGACGCGTGCCGCGCTGGCCTTGAGGAACTCCGCGGACTCGGAGAACCCGAGCATGAGGCCGCCGCGGGTGACGCGGCCGCTGTCGAGCATGGCGAGCCAGTTGGTGAAGCCCGCCGCATCCGGCCCCCGCCCGAGGACGTTGCGGAACACGAGGTCGACGAAGGCGGCGTTGCTGAGCGTGCCGTACCGCGACGTGAACTCCGACGATCGAGCGAAGGACTGGGATACGTCGGCCAGCGTCCAGCCGCTGTGCATGTTGACGACCCACGCCTTGAGGCCGGGGTAGTCCGGCGCGCGGTTGAAGTAGGCCAGGAACAACCGGGTCAGCGGCGCGATGACCTTGGTGAACTCGGGGGTCTTGAAGAACGAGTCGACGATCATGTCCGGCGGCCAGTTCATCGACGTCGCCGTGCTCGCCAGCCACGAAACCATGGCCGGGTCGCCGGGCTGGGTCAGCAAGTCGATGTACGAGCGGGCGACCCAGTCGCTGGCCGATCCGAACGGCGCGTAGGGCCCGACGGTTGGAACCGTGAAGCGCGTCGTGACCGGTGGTATCGGCGTGCCGGACGTCGTCGTGAGCCCAGCGATGCGAACTTCGTAGGGTCCGCTCTTGAGAGCCGGCGTCGTCGGGTCCACGGTCACCGTGTCCGGCGCGCTCAACGTCGCGGTCGACGCGACCGTCGTCCCGAGGTCGAGGCGGGTAAGTGTCGCCGCGCCGGAGAGCGACGCCGGCGCCACGCTGCTCAAGAACCGCACCGTCGGTGACACGCCGGCCGCGCCAATCGTGTTGTTGTCGGGGGCCGTGCCGCGGACAACCAGCGGCGGGATGGGCTCGGGCGGGAGCGGATTCACAGGTCCCGGCTGCGCGTAGAAGTTCGCGCCGATGCTGTATCCCGCCGTCGACGCGCTCGGCAGCCAGTTGCGCACCCGGATGTAGATGCGACCCGGACCACCGACCGACCCGCTGAATGACTCGCCGGTCGCCGGCGTCCATTCGTCGTCCACCGCCGCGAAGATCTGCAGGTCGGGCCCGTACGCCTCGAGGACGGCGTCCATCGCTTGCGGGTCATCGGCGTTGCCGTTGACCTGCACCGAAACGACGATCGTTCCCGCCGCCGGGACGTCGAGCGTGTACCAGTCCTCGTCGCCCTCGGGATAGATCCGCGGCGTGGGTCCGCTGCCGACCGGGATCGCCGTGTCCGGGCGGTCGCCCGCCTCGCCCGCGTCCTTGACCTCGGTAGCGGGGTCCAGCACCGGGCCGCCCAGCGCGGCCCACGCATTGACGAGACCGTTGCCGTACCACTGGTCATCGCCGTCGGGGCCGGCGTCGGTGGCGGTGTCCTTCAACCGGGCGGCGACCGTCGCCTGGTTCATCGACGGCGACAACGAGCGCACGAGCGCGGCCACGCCGCTGACGACCGGCGCGGCGAACGAGGTACCGCTCCCCTGGCCGTAGCCCTGCGACAGGTAATACGGGAACACCATGTCCCAGCCCGGCGCGGCCACATCGACCTGATCGCCGTAGTTCGAGAACTGCACGAGTCGGCCCGTCAGATCGGTCGCGCCCACGCCGATGACCCCCGGCGACGAGGCCGGGTACGACGGCGTGTTCGTCGCGTCGTTGCCGGTCGCGGCGACGACGACGACGTTGTGCGCCAGCGCGTAGGCGACGGCTTGCGCCAGCACGGGGCTGTCGCCGTAGCCGCCGAGCGACATGTTGATGACCTTGGCGCCGTGGTCGGTCGCCCACACGATCCCCTGGGCGATGACCGGGTCGTTGCCCGAACCGGTGGCGTCGAGCACCTTCACTGGGAGGATGCGGGCGTTGTACGCCACGCCGGCGATACCGATCGAGTTGTTCGCTTTGGCGGCGGCGATGCCGGCGACCGCGGTGCCGTGGCCGAAGTCGTCGCTCGCGTTGGTGTCGTTGTTGACGAAGTCGTACCCCGGCAGCACGCGGCCGGCCAGGTCGGGGTGGTTGGCGTCGACGCCCGAGTCGATGATGGCGATCGTCACGCCCACACCGGTGCTCGCCGACCACGCCTCGTTGAGGTGCTGCTGGCGGAATACGCCGTCGCGCTGCATCGGCCAGAGCTCGTCGTTGGGAACCGCGGTCGCCCGGCGCACGTAGATCGGTGCAACCTCGGCGACATCGGGGTCGGCCTCGAGTCGGGCCTTGGCCTTGGTCGGGCTGCCGTCAGTCTTGACGCGACGGAACTCGGTGCCGGGAATCGCCACGCCGGACGTCGACGCGCCGCGGCGGAAGCGCACGGCGACCTCGCCGGCGACGGGCTCGGGCGTCGGATCGTGGCTCACCTTGACGCGCGCGGCGCGCCGTAGGTGCCGCGGCGAGTCGGGGGACGCGTGCGCGCTCGACGCCGCGCCGGCCATCAAGGCGACCGCCAGCACCACGCCAATTGCCCTGAGACTGCGAACCATCCCCGCGACCCTCCTGCCGTTGGGTGATGCATCGGCAGAAAGCGGACACGCCTGAGCGGATCAGGCAGGCAGGCGGAGGCCGCCGTCGCCGGCGTCGACGAGGCCGTCGACGATGAGCGTCTCCGCCACCCGCCGGGCCCGGCGTTCGTCGTCGGGCCACCCCATCACGCCAGCGATGTCAGCCCAGGCCACCGGCCCGGACCGCAGCGCATCCACGAGCCGACCGCGACCTTGGCGGTCGGACCCCTCGAACCGCGACTGCTGGGTCGGCGGTGGTGCGTCGGCGCCCGGGGCGCGGCACCAGCGACGTACTGGGCACTCGCCGCATCGCGGGTCGCGGCGCAGACAGACCGTCGCGCCGAGGTCGATCATGGCCTGGTTCCACGCCCAGCCCTGGCCGGCGGGGACCAGGTCGTCGGCCGCGGCTTGCGTCGCCGCCGCGCCGGTCAGCCGGGCGACGACGCGTGACGTGTTGACTTCGAGCACACCGACGTCGGCCTCGAACGCGAATGTGAGCACGGCGCGCGCCGTGTAGGCGCCGACACCAGGCAGCGCCAGCAAGGCTGCCAGCGTGTTGGGGAACGGACCGTCGCCGATCGCAATGGCGGCGCGATGCAGGCTCACGGCGCGCCGGTTGTAACCGAGGCCGGCCCACGCCCGCACGACCGCAGCGCGGGGCGCGGCGGCGCACACCGCCGGTGTCGGGAATTCGTCCAGGAACGCGGCGTACTTCGGGATCACGCGCGGCACCTGCGTCTGCTGGAGCATCAGCTCGCTGACGAGAATGGCCCAGGGGTCGCGGGTCCGGCGCCACGGCAGGTCGCGGCGCTGGGACTCGCCCCAACTCAGGAGTGCCGGTCGCACCAGTACACGTCGGTGATGTACGGCAACAGTCGCGGCGCGGCGTCGGCATCCACCAGAGCGCGAACGCGGTCGAGCAATCGCGCCCGCTCTTCGTCGGGCAGCCCGGCGATGACGCTGATGGACGCGACGCGTTCGGCCACTCAGTCGGCATCGACCCACTGCTCGGTGCCGGGCAACTGCACTTCGTGCAGCGGCCCGAACAGCTCGGTGCGCGAGAACACCTCGCGCCACTTGCCCGTGGCGTGCGCCGGCGTGTCGCCGCGATGCTCCTCGACCAATTCGGAGATGGCGCCGTTCAGCGGATCGTTGAGATCGCGCCGGTTCCACGCCAGCAGCAGGCGGCCGCCGGGCCGCAGTACTCGGGAGATCTCGGCCAGCGCCTCGTCACCACGGAACCAGTGGAACGCCTGGGCGACCGTGACGGCGTCGGCGGCACCGTCGGCGAGCGGCATGGCTTCGGCGGTCCCGTCGCGCACGTCGACGCCGGGGAGGACCGCAGTCAACTGGTCACGCATCCCGGCCACCGGCTCGACGGCGATGACGTCGGCGCCGGTCGGCACCAGCTCCCGCGTCAGCTTGCCGGTGCCGGCCGCGAGGTCGACAACGACGCGACCGGGTCGCAGGTCGAGCGTGTCGGCGATGTAGGCAACGACCTCGCTGCGGTAGCCGGGCCGGCCCCGCTCGTAGACCTCGGCCGCGCCGCCGAAATGCTCGGCCGAGTGGTGGATCGCAGGGGTCACTCGCCCCAAGCGTCGCTGTACGGGCGCTGCCGCGCCGGCGCGTCGTCGCGCTTCCACACCATCAACTTGCGCCGGAAGTAGCAGACCTCGTCGCCGTTCTGGTTGAAGCCCTTGGTCTCGACGGTGACCACACCGCGGTCGTGCTTCGACGACGACTCTCGCTTGTCGAGCACGCGCGTCTCGGCGTAGATCGTGTCGCCGTGGAACGTCGGCTTTCGGTGAAGCAGCGACTCGACCTCGAGGTTGGCTATGCACGAGCCGCTGACGTCGGGCACGCTCATGCCGAGGACGAGGGAGTACACGAGGTTGCCGACGACGACGTTCTTGCCTTGCACCGTCTCGTGCTCGGCGAACCACTCGTTGGTGTGAAGCGGATGATGATTCATCGTCATCATGCAGAAGAGATGGTCGTCGTACTCGGTGATCGTCTTGCCCGGCCAGTGCTTGTAGATGTCGCCGGGTTCAAAGTCCTCGTAATACCGCCCGAAGGGCCGGTCGTAGGTGGTGCCCATGGGCGCCAACGCTAGTTAACGCGCTGGGCGTTACCGGCCGCCCGAGCAGATACCCCTGGCCGAAGTCACAACCCTGGGCCACCAACGCGTCCAGCGTCGCCGCGTCCTCGACCCCTTCGGCCACGACGGTAAGGCCGAGATTGTGGCCGAGGTCGATGATCGCCCTGACGATGGATGCGTCCTTACCGTCATCCAGCATGTCGAGGACGAACGACTTGTCGACCTTGATCTGGTGCACCGGCAGTCGCTTCAGGTAATTGAGCGAGGAGTAGCCGGTGCCGAAGTCGTCCAGGGTCAGCAACACGCCGCGCGCGGTCAGCTGGGTGAAGACGTCGAGCGCCCACTCGGGATTCACCATCACCGTGCTCTCGGTGACTTCGATCTGCAGCGCCGACGGCGCCACGCCCGCCCGCTCGATCCCCGCCATGATGCGGCCCGGCAGTTCGCGATCGGCGACGAGCCGGGCCGAGATGTTGACCGATAGCCGCACCGGCCATCCGTCCTCGTGCCACGTCTGGAGCTGGTTCAGTGCGGTGGTCAACATCCAGTCGGTGAGCGGGCGGATGACGCCGGTCTGCTCGGCGAGCGGGATGAACTCGGTCGGCAGCAGCAGCCCGCGGGTCGGGTGCTGCCAACGGGACAGCGCCTCGACCGCGACGACCTCCATCGTTTGCAGGTCGACCACCGGCTGGTACAGAAGTTCCAGCTCGCCGGCCTCGATGGCGCGCCGCAGCTCGACCATGAGGCCGAGGCCGTTCAGGCGGCCCTCGTCGGGCGCGTCGCTGTACACCGCGTAGCCCGTCACCTGCTCCTTGGCCCGGTACATGGCGACGTCGGCGCGTCGCATCAGTACCGACGCCTCCGAGCCGTGGATCGGCGCCAGCGCCACGCCGATGCTCGCGTCGACCGGGATCGTGATCCCGCCGAGTTCAAACGGCGCTTCCAGGGCGAGCAGGATCTTGGCAGTCACCAGCTCCGCCTCGTCGGGGCTGTCGAGGTCGGGGAGGACGAAGGCGAATTCGTCGCCGCCGAGGCGGGCGACGGTGTCGGTCGAGCGCAACACCGTGGCCAGACGCAACGCGACCTGCACCAGTACCTGGTCGCCGAAGTCATGCCCGAGCGTGTCGTTGATCGCCTTGAACCGGTCGAGATCCATCAGGAGCAGCCCGACGTAGGAGCCGTGGCGGCCGGCGCCGGACAGCGCCTGGCTCAGCCGATCGGCGAACAGCGTGCGGTTGGGAAGCCGCGTGAGCGGGTCGTGCACCGCTTGGTACGCGAGCTGGCGCTCGGCCAGCTTGCGCTCGGAGATGTCTCGCTGGATCGAGACGAGGTGGGTGCGCCGTCCGGTGTCGTCGATGACCGGGTTCACCGTGTTCTCGACGAGGAACGAGGTGCCGTCGGCGCGGTAGTGCGTGAGTTCGACCGTCGTCGCCTCCCGTAGCTCCGCGGCTCGACGGAGGCGCAACTGCGCATCGCGGTCGGAGTCGGGCCCGACCAGCATCCGCGGATGGCGCCCGAGCACCTCATGGGGCTGGTAGCCGGTCTGCTCGGTGAAGGCGGGGTTCACGAACACGATGCGAGGCTCGCCGTCCGCGTCGAAGTCGGTGAGTACGACGGCGTCCTTGGCGTTGCCGACCACTGACTCGAGGAGCCGCAGGCGTTCGGACGCGTCGGCAGAGCCAGACATACAGGTCTCTATCGGCGGCTAGCCGGGTTTGCTTCAGGAAGCGGACGGAAATGCGATGTATTCGTCGATGATGAGCTGGCCCAGCTCCGGACCGACGGTCACCGGTCCGTCGGGCACGCGACCGCGTGCACGGAGGTCGTCGACGAACCGATCGACGACTGCGTCGACCGTGAGGTCGTTGGCGTGGTCGCGCCAGGCGGCCTGCTCGGCGGCGTTCTCGAAGCAGTACGCCTTCCACGACACGCTGAACCGCAACTCGTCCCAGCGGTAGCGGACCAGGTCGTCACCGTCGTCGCCGGCGATGGTCCACTCGCCTCCGCCGGCGAACTCCAGTGCCATGCCGGGCTTGAGGGGCGCCATGTCGGTCGCGGTCGATGCCACGCGGTCGACGCCGTGGAACACGCTGTCGGCATCAAGCACAAGAGCTGTATCACTCCGTATGGAGTGGGCGACCGGCGCGGCATCGGCGCCGTCGGGCCAGTACGCGAACTCGCCGCCCGCCGGGCTGTCGTGAAACCACGCCACGCCGGTGGCGATCGGCATGCGGTACTCGTCGAACAGGCGCGAGTGATGCATGGCCACGAGCAACCACTGCGGCATCACCTTGCGATTGCAGCCGCGGAACTCCGGCACGTCGGTGTGCACCGCGAGCTCCTGGCCGGGGACCATGAGATTGGCGAACACAATGGCGGGCTCGATCGCCGGCCGGTCGAAGAGCTGCTGGGCGGCGTCGACGAACGCCTCGTGGTGCAAGAAGGCGTCGATGCCGTCGATGACGCCCTTCAGACCGTACGCGTACTCCTCGCGGAAGTAGTTGGTGCGGGCGGCCAGGACGGCGGCGGGCTCGTCGCGAGCGAACCGCCCACCGGTTCGCACGAAGTTTCGCGCTGCGTCGTATCGCTGGGGGATGCCGCGGCCGATGTCGGAGTCGACGTGCTCCTGGCTGTACATGCCGTAGCGCGCAAAGCGCTCGCACAGGTCGATCATGGCATCGGTGCCGCCGCCGCCGAGGAGCGGTGACAGCTCGACGACGGTCACTGTTCGGCGTACCGCGACAACAAGCCCCGCGCGATCACGATGCGCTGGATCTCGTTGGTGCCCTCACCGATGATCATGAGCGGCGCGTCGCGGAAGTACCGCTCGACGGGAAACTCGGTGGTGTAGCCGTAACCGCCGTGGATGCGCATGGCCTCGACGGCGTTGTCGAGAGCGGCCTCGGACGCGAAGAGCTTGGCCATCCCCGCTTCGACATCGGCCCGC
Source organism: Acidimicrobiales bacterium (assembly GCA_035649535.1). Lineage (GTDB taxonomy): Bacteria > Actinomycetota > Acidimicrobiia > Acidimicrobiales > JACDEA01 > JACDEA01. The sequence continues at coordinate 12,013 of DASRJI010000179.1, forward strand.
TCGCCGCGGTCGAGCTTCTCGGCGGCCGAGCGGGTGAGAAGGCGCGCCGCCTCGACGCGCGTCGCCATGTCGGCCAGCTTGAACTGGATCGCCTGGTGCTTGGCGATCGGAACACCGAACGTCTCGCGCTGTTGCGCGTAGGCGATGGCCGCTTCGAACGCGGCGCGAGCGACGCCGACCGCGCGCGAGGCGACGTTGACGCGGCCCAGTTCCATGCCGCCGAGGATCTGATGCAGTCCCTTACCGAGGTTCTCGGGACCACCCAGGACGGCCTCGGCCGGAACGCGGTGGCCGGCGTACGTCATCTCGACCGTCTCGAGGCCCTTGTAGCCGAGCTTGCCGATGGTCTTGGACACCGAGATGCCGCCGAACTGCGGTCCCGGGTCCTTCTCGACCATGAAACAGGTGATGCCTTCAGGCGCGCGGGCGGCAAGGGCGACAAGACCGGAGCGCTCGCCGTTGGTCACCCACATCTTCGTGCCGTCGAGGATGTACTCCTCGCCGTCGGGCGTCGCCTTGCAGCGGAGAGACTTCGTGTCGCTGCCGGCGTCGGGCTCCGACAGCGAGAGGGCGCCGCGGATCTCGCCGGTCGCCAGCTTCGGGAGGAGCCGCTTGCGCTGCTCGTCGGTGCCGTGGAGCTTGAGCAACGTCGTGCACATCATGTGGGTGTTGAGAAAGCCGGACAGCGACATCCACCCGGCCGCCAGCTCCTCGATGATGCGGGCGTAGGTGACGGTGTCGAGGTCGAGGCCGCCGAACTCCTCCGGCGCCAGACACCCGAACAGGCCGATCTGCTTCATCGTCTCGACGAGCTCGGCCGGGTACCGGTCGGCGTGCTCGAACTCCGACGCGACCGGCAGCACGTCCTTGATGACGAATGAACGGACGGTGTCGACGAGTGCGTCGGCCAGTGCGGGATCAGTCGGGGTCCTCATACGCCGCCTAGCCTCGCATCATCGAACTCGGACTGCGCAACGACGTGTACCGGCGGCCGCTGGCCACCGCGCTCGACCGCTTGGGGCTGCGCGAGGGGTGGACGTGCGTCGACGTCGGCGCGGGCGGCGGCGACGTGAGTGTCGCCCTGGCTGAGATCGTCGGCCAGGACGGCCGCATCTACGCGGTCGACAGTGATCCGGCCCGGCGCGACGAGGTCGCCAAGCTGGCGGCCGAGCACGCGCAGGTCGTCGCCCTGACCCAGGCCGGCGAGGACCTGGTGCTACCCGAAGCCGTCGACCTGGCGTTCTGCCGGTTCCTGCTCCTGCACGTCGTCGATCCATTGGTCGCGCTGCAGCGCATGGCGGCCGCGGTCCGGCCCGGCGGTTGGGTCGTCGCCCAGGAGCCGATCACCAGCGCCGGCCGCATCAACGGCGACCCGATGTCGATGCCCGACGCGCGGCACCCGGACGTGGGCGCACTGTTGCCGGCCCTGGTGCGGAAGGCGGGGCTCGACATCGTCGACGCGTGGGCCGAGGCGCCGGCCGGCGTGGGCGGCGCGGTCGGCGACTACTTGGAGGCCATGACCGGCGTCGACCCCGGCGACGACCCCGTCGTCCTCCCCCCGCTCGTCACCGTCGTCGCCCGCCGCCCCGCCTAACCCCACGTGTCGGCGCCGAACCCGTTCGCGGACCCGCCACCAGTGCCCTGTCGCTAGCGACAGGGCACTGGTAGGCCTCGAAGCGGACGGGTCCGGCGGTGTCAGGTTGCGCTTTCCGTTGCTCTCGCACCGACACATAGGTTGGTAGGCATGACTACGGAAGCAGCCGACGCCGTCGCGATCGCGCGCGGGGTGATCGACACCGCCGTGCGACACCTGGCCGCCGCGGACGACCCCGAAGCTGAGCAGGTCGTCGCCTACGACGTCGCCCACGCCGCGGCCGCGGTCGAAAACGCGTCCGCCGTCCTCGCATACGGCGAGAAGGGCGACGTCGAGAACCGGATAGCGAAGGCATTCGCGGCCGAGGCGATCCACGACGTCGCGACGCGACTGCTCGGGCGCGAGGCGGCTTGGGGCGTGGAGCTCAGCATGATCCACGGTGCCTTGCCGTTCGTGCGCGAACACCGCAGCGCAGAGTTCCTTGCCGGCTTGGCCGGCGAGGAGGGACCGCGCCATCTGGACGGCGACTTCGAGATGGTGCAGGACTCGTTCCGCCGCTTCGCCGAGGACAAGGTCCGCCCCGTCGCTGAGCACATCCATCGCGAGAACGCTGACATCCCCGAGGACATCATCAGCGGGTTGGCCGAACTGGGCACCTTCGGCCTGTCGATTCCGGAGGAGTACGGCGGCTTCGCCACGCCCGGCGAGGGCGAGTACATGGCGATGGTCGTTTCCACCGAGGAGTTGTCACGAGGGTCGCTCGGCGTCGCCGGCTCTCTCATCACTCGGCCCGAGATCCTTGCCCGCGCCCTTGTGACCGGCGCGACCGAGGAACAGAAGCAGGAGTGGCTCCCCAAGCTGGCCAGCGGCGAGGTGATGGCCGCCGTGGCGGTCACCGAGCCAGACTTCGGATCGGACTCTGGCGGCGTCAAGACGGCGGCGACCAGGGATGGCGACGACTACGTCATCACCGGCGTTAAGACCTGGTGCACCTTCGCGGGCCGGGCCGACGCACTGATGCTGCAGGCGCGGACCGATCCCGATCGCAGCCTGAAGCACCGAGGCTTGTCGTTGTTCATCGTGCCGAAGGAGCGGGCGCCGGGCCACAGCTTCCAGTTCGACCAGCCCGGCGGCGGCCGCATGGAGGGCCGCGCCATTGACACGATCGGCTACCGGGGGATGCACTCGTACGAGGTGAGCTTCGACGGGTGGCGCGTGCCGGCCGCCAACCTCATCGGCGGCGAAGCGGGGATCGGTCGCGGCTTCTACCTCTGCATGGCGGGCTTCGAGAACGGGCGGTTGCAGACCGCCGGCCGCGCCGTCGGCGTCATGCAGGCCGCCTACGAAGCGGCGCGCGACTACGCGCGCGACCGCAGCGTGTTCGGCCAGCCGCTCGCCCAGTTCGAACTCACGCAAGTCAAGCTCACCCGCATGGCAGTGGTCATCCAGGCCGCCCGCCAATTCATGTACTCCGTCGCCCGGCTCATGGCCAAGGGGCAGGGCACGATGGAGGCAGCGATGGTGAAGGCGTATGTATGCCGTGCCGCCGAGTGGGTCACGCGCGAGGCGATGCAGGTTCACGGTGGCATGGGCTACGCCGAGGAGTTTCCGGTGAGCCGGTACTACGTAGACGCCCGCGTGCTCTCGATCTTCGAAGGCGCCGATGAAGTCCTCGCCCTGAGCGTCATCTTCCGCAACCTCATCAAGAACGCTCGCTAAGTCAGCCGACGTTGACCTTGCCAAGTCGGCGCTGCCGCTCGGCCAGATAGCGAACGTACTTGCGCAGCTTGCGATCGGGGTCGTTGCGCATCCGGTCGATCACCTCGTAGACGCCCGCCGCATACGTACGCGGCGATCCGTCCGTGAGCGCGTGCACAACATCGTGACGAACACCGGGGTCAGGATCGGTGGTCATCTCGAAGAGCCGTTCCCACACCGGCTCGACGTCGCGCTTCATGCGGCAGGGGCAAAGATTCTTGGCCGCCACGCGCCGCACCAACGGGTCGTCGTCGTGCGTCAGCTCCAGCAACTCGGCGACTTGGTCGGGCGCGAGTCGAACGCGGTCGTACTTGCCCATGCACCCGACGGTAGGAAGCGGCCGGAGGTGGGTCCAGCGATTAGTCCCAGGCGGGCGTGAAGGTGACGCCGCCGGCGGGGGTCATCCACTCCATGACGTCGACGACCATCGTGCCGCCGACGACGTGCGGGTCCTTCTCGAACAGCGCCCGTACCTCGTCGGGCGGAACGCTGAAGAACGCGATCCCGCGCACCGACTCGTCGGCCTGCCCCAGCAGCGGACCGGCCGCGAGCAACTTCCCCTGCTCCTGGAGCGACTTGAGGAAACCGAGGTGGGCCAGCTGCTGGGCCATAGCCTCGTCGTCGCTCTGCACAGGCGGGTTGGGTGCCATGCGGAGGATGACGAACGTGAAGGTGTCGAACGCAGTCGGGATAACGCTCTCGTCGGTCATCGGTCGATAGTCAAGCCGCGCAGATAGAACCAATGCGTGCGCCAGCGGACCACGCCATTGAACGGCAGGGCGAAGAGCGACTTGAACATCCGCCACGTACGACGCCATCCCTCGATCTGCCCGAACTTCTCGCGCTTGTTGCGGTGCGTCACGCCCTTCATGACGCGGGCCACAGTCGGGAGCCGCGCCTCGGCGATGACCTCGTTGATCATGACCTCAATCGTCCAGCCGGCGAGCCGCTCCGGAGGGATCGACTCGAACACCCAACGAGGCATCACTCGCTCGCCCGTCGTCGGCGGCAACCGGAGGATGAGCGGGTTGCGCAGCCCGTAGTCGAACGTGCCGATCGACATCACGCAGCGATGCTCGACCAGGGGCCGACAGATCGCGTCGAGGTGCGCGCTCGTCACGCCGATGAGGTCGGCGTCGACGAAGAAGACCGCCTGGGCGTCGGTTGCCGCGACGCCCGCGGCCATGGCGTGTGCCTTCGAGCCGTGCGCAGCGTCACGGCGCACGACCTTGGCCCCGGCCGCGGCGGCGACCTCGCCCGTGCCGTCGCTCGAGCCGTCGTCGACGACGACGACCTCGCGCACGTACGCCGCGCCGCGCAAGGCGGCGATCACCGCCGAAATGGTTGACGCCTCGTTCCTCGCCGGAACGATCGCGTCGATGATCAAAACGCTACGCGCTGCGCGACAGGCCGGCGCGCTCGCCGCGCATCTTGAGCTTGACGGCGACCTTGCGTGACGCTTCGTCGATCATCTCGTCGCCGAACATCACCGCACCGGAACGGTCGCCCTCGGTCGCTTGCTGGTACGCGTCGAGGACCTGGCAGGCCTTGTCGAACTGCTCTTGCGTCGGCGAGAACACCTCGTTGAGAACGTCGACCTGCGCAGGGAGCAACGCCCATTTGCCGTCGAAGCCCAGGAGCTGGGTTCGCGTGCAGTAGTCGCGGAACCCGTCGATGTCGCGCACCTTGACGTACGGCCCGTCGATCACCTGTAGGCCATTGGCCCGGCCCGCCATGAGGATCTTCATGAACACGTAGTGGAAGTAGTCGCCCGGGTACTCGGGGATCTGTAGCCCACCCGCCAGCGAGGGCATCTCCATCGATGCCGAGAAGTCGACGGGACCGAGGATGATCGTCTCGAGCCGCGGCGACGCCGCGCAGATTTCCTCGACGTTGATGAGGCCGCGCGCCGTTTCGATCTGCGCCTCGATGCCGATGTGGCCGATCGGCAGGCCGGAGTTGATCTCGACCTGGGTCAGCAGGAGGTCCAGGGCGACGACCTCGGCCGCGGTGTTGACCTTCGGGAGCATGATCTCGTCGAGCCGCTCACCGGCGCTGCCCACGACCTCGATCACGTCGCCGTAGGTCCACTTGGTGTCCCACGCGTTCACGCGTACGCACAGGACGCGCTCGCCCCAATCGAGGTTCTTGATGGCGTCGACGGCCTTGGCCCGGGCGCCTTCCTTCTCGAGCGGTGCGACTGCGTCCTCGAGGTCGAGGAACGTCATGTCGGCGGCGACGGTCGGACCCTTGGCGAGAAAGCGCTCGCTGGACGCAGGGACGGACAGGCAGGAGCGACGCGGCAGGTCGCGTGAGCGTGCGGACATACGGACGACAATAGGTGACGTCCGATGGAACGTCAGGCGGCGGGGATGGGGACCCCGCCGCGCGTGGCGGGGAGTCCCGAAGCGCAGCGGAGGGCGTCGGCCGCCACCATAAGCACCGTTAAAACGTGAGGTTGGACTTGAGGAATTCCACCGCACGGCCCCACGCCGTCGCCGCCGCATCCGCGTTGTACGTGCCCAACGCGTCGGTCTCGTTGGCGAAGGCGTGGCCGGTGCCCGGATAGATGTGGAACACGACGTCCTTGCCCATCTCGCGGAGCTGCTCCTCCAGCGCTTTGATGGCGGTCGGGCCGAAGAAATCGTCGTTCTCGGCGTAGTGACCTTCGACCGGCGCGGTGAGGCCGCTCCAGTCCGGCGCCGAGTCGCCGAGCGGCGCCCCGTAGAACGGGACCGCGGCGCCGATCTTGTCGCCCTGGAGGGCGCTGACCAGCAACGCCATCAACCCACCCATACAGAACCCGATCGCGCCGACCGCCGCGCCGGTCGTGTCGTCGCGCGCCAACAGGTAGTCGACGGCGCCACCCATGTCCCGAGCCGCTCGGTCCGGCGGCAGCGCGGTCATCAGCTGCGCGGCCTTGTCCATCTCGTCGTGGGCCGCGAGTTCGCCGTGATAGAGGTCGGGCGCCAACGCAACGAACCCCTCAACCGCGAGGCGGTCGGCCACGCCCTTGATCTGCGGGTTGAGGCCCCACCACTCCTGGAGGACGATGACGCCGGGACCGGAGCCGCTCGCCGGAAGGGCGAGGTATCCCGACGCGGTATTGCCGTTGCTTGCGAACTCGACGGTGTCACCCATCAGTAGGTTCCTCCCAGTTTTCCGTGGTCCCACGAAACGACCTTGTCGACGTCGATGCGGACGGCGAACCGCTTGGCGCCCATCGCCGCGACACCGGCGGCCGCCGCCTCGTTGAGTTCGCCCCAGTAGCGCTCGTACACGTTGCGACCGATCTCCTGCACGACGTCGGTGTCTTCGATCACGACGCCGCGGCCGACCAGCTCGACACCCCGCAACTCTTCGTACACGTCCCCGGTCTCGATGAGGCACGTGATGCGCGGATCGCGCTTGAGGTTCAGGATCTTCTGCGACTTGCCGTAGGTCCAGAACGCCGGCGCGTCGCCGAGGAACCCGTACCACATGGCCACGAGGTGAATCGTGCCGTCATGGTTGAACGACGCCACGTTCATCGTGTGTCGGCCCTTGAGGTACTCCTCGATCTCGGCCTCGGACATCTGGATCTGATTGCGTCTACTCATCGGCAACGCAACCTACGCGATCGGGCGGAGCAGCTCCGGGGCGATCGGGCACTCAGGGGCCGCCGGACCGAAGATGCGGCCCACCAGCTCGCGAGGGACGACCTCAAAGGCGCGGTCCCACGGATCCATCCCGTCGCCGTCGATGCGTTGCAACAGCGACTGCCACAGGCGATCGGGCAGCGCCCGACCCACACCAGCGACGAGCCACACCGGCACCTGGGCGACCCACGCCGCCGACGCGGCAGCGCCCGAGCCGATCCCGGCCACGAAGCCGTCGGATCCCATCGCGGTCGCCTCCAACAGCACGAGGTCGCACTCGGCCACCGCGGCGGCGACGCCGGCGTCGGGCACGGTGATGGCGTCGCTGCCCTGGCGGGCGAGCCGCGTCGCCAACTCGTCGCCGTCGCCACCAGCGTCGAGCGCCAGCACCACAAGGTCGCCGCGCCGTCGCACCGCTTCGGCCGCCGATTCGGGCCAGCCGACGACGAGGACTGTCGCGTCACCCGGCAACGCGGCCGCCACCTCGGGCACCGTCGCGTCGTCGGCGAGGATCTCGGCGGAACGCCACGCCTCCGTGCCGGGATCGGCCGCCGACAGCACTCGCGCCGCCAGCCACCAGACGGGGCCGTCGGTCGGATGGCGGTCGACGAGCCGGCGGCACGCGGTCACTAACGCCGGCGGATCGTCAGCGAACCCGGCTAGCGCGCCGGCGGCCTCGCGCCCGATGGCCGAGGGGCCTGCGCCACGGGCCCGGGCCACGTAGCGCAGACGCTCGATGGGGTGCACCGGCTAACGCGGCTGCCAGATCATCAGGGCGAGGAACACCACGAGCAGCACGTGCAGCACCGAACTCGACATGCCGACGATGCGGCCGTGGCGCTCGAGCTTGGCGACTTGCGGGGGCGGACCATGTCGTGTCTCTGGGGCCGACGGGCCCGCCGCGACCGGCGGGGCCGCCTCGAGCTCGCGCATCAGCCCGATCATCGTCTGGAGGTTGGGTCGCAGCACGCCGTGCGAAATCCCGAGGCCGATGACGTACAGCACGAGCGACACCCATACGAAGGTGTCGCTGAACTTGTACACACTGTCGCTACTCAGCACGAGCAGGATGCCGGTGACGGGGATCAGGTAGATGACGTAGGTCGCGATCTGCGCCACGAACTGCGTCGCCTCGGCGATCGCCCGGCCCTCGGGGCCCTGCCGCTGCCGCGACTCGCGGCCGTACAGACCGTTGAGTGTGTTGCTGCCGATCCCGACCACCACCGTCAGGATGTGCAGCAGGAGCAGGAGCTTGTAACCGCCACTCGTTATGCCCATTTCGAAGCCGACGATAGCCCTGCGCTACCGTCTCCCGCCGATGGCTGCCGATCCGCCGCAGGACCTCGTTCTCACGCCGCTGGCCGGCGAAGGTCGCAGCCTGGGAGCGTGGCTGACGACGTTCCATCTCGCGTTCGTCGCCCTCGATCCGTTCACCAACGAGAGCGCCTGGATCCTGCCGACGGCGATCCGAATCCTCAGCACGTTCGAGCAGTCCGACGCCCGCGTCGCCTTCCTCGTCGCCGGGACGCCCGAAGAGTGCGAGATGTTCCTCGGGCGCCACAGCCGCGACACCCTCACGTTCAGCGATCCCGACCGGGTCGCGATCAAGGGCTTCGGCCTGGAGCGCTTGCCGGCGTTCGTGCATTTGGCCATGGACGGCACCGTCGCCAACGCGGCCGAAGGTTGGAATCCGCCGGAGTGGCAGGCGGTGGCCGACCACCTCGCCTTGGTGACGTCGTGGAAGGCGCCCAACGTCCCGGTAGCCAAGGACCCCGGGCCGTTCGAAGGCTCGCCCGCGCTCGGCGCCACCTCGAACGCCTGACCCCTATTTCAGGATTCCGCCTTTGGTCATGGCCATGACGTCAAGGGCGCGGTCGACCTCTTCCTCCGTGAGCAGCTTGCGCTCGAGGACGACCTCGCGGAGCGTCTTGCCCTCGGCCAGCGACTGCTTGATCACCTTGGCCGCTTCCTCGTACCCGATGTACGGGTTGAGCGACGTACCGATCGACGGCGACGACAGCGCATAGTTGCGGCAGCGCTCGACGTCGGCCTCGATGCCGGCGATGCACTTGTCGGCGAACGTGCGGCACATCGACGCCAGCAACGAGATCGCCTCGAGCAGGTTGCGACCGATCACCGGCAGCATGACGTTGAGTTCGAGATTGCCGGCCGCGCCGCCGAACGCCACGGCGGCGTCGTTGCCGATCACCTGGGCGACGACTTGGCACACCGCCTCGGGAACGACCGGATTGACCTTGCCCGGCATGATCGACGAACCGGGCTGGAGGTCGGGCAGGTGGATCTCGCCCAGCCCGCACCGCGGCCCACTCGACATCCAGCGCAGGTCGTTGGCGATCTTGTACAGCGACACGGCGATCGTGCGCAGCACGCCCGAACACTCGACGAGCGCGTCACGCGACGCCTGCGCCTCGAAGTGGTCGCGCGCCTCGGTGAGCGGCAGGGCCATGTCATCGGCCAGTCGCTTGATCACCGCCTTGCCGAAACCCTTCGGCGCATTGATGCCGGTACCGACCGCGGTGCCGCCCAACGGCAACTCGCCGACGCGCGGCAGACAGTCGTTCACGCGCTCGATGCCGTTCTCGATCGCTTGCGCGTAGCCGCCAAACTCCTGGCCCAGCGTCACCGGCGTGGCGTCCATCAAGTGCGTGCGGCCTGACTTCACGACGTCTTTGAACTGGCGCTGCTTCTTGCGGAGAGCCTTGGCCAGATGGCCCAAGGCGGGCGTCAGGTCGTTGACGAGGCCGCGTGCCGCCGCGATGTGAATCGCCGACGGGTACATGTCGTTCGACGACAGCGGGTCGTTGACGTTGTCGTTCGGGTGGACCTTCTCGCCGAGGCGCTCCGACGCCAAGGTGGCCAAGACCTCGTTCATGTTCATGTTCGACGACGTCCCCGAGCCGGTGCCGTACACGTCGACCGGGAAGTGGTCGTCCCACTCGCCGGCGTCGACCTCGGCCGCCGCCGCCTGCAGGGCCGCCGCCATCGGCTTCGACAGCATCGCCCGCTTGGCCTTCTCGGCCGCGACCGCGCCCTTGATGGCGGCCAGCGCCGCGATCAGTTCGCGGCGAATCGGGAGGCCGGAGATCGGAAAGTTCTCGACGGCGCGCTGGGTCTGGGCCGCCCATTTCGCGTCTTTGGGCACGCGGACGTCGCCCATGGAGTCGTGCTCGATGCGGTACTCGTCGCTCATGGACCGAACGTACCCCTGCCATGCCCACTTGCGTGCCTCCGGCACGACGCGGGGGTCCTTGAACGCCGTGACGCCTGTCGTTAGCCTCTTGCGCCATTGTGAAGCGCTTCACGACGGCGGTCGTCGCCGCGCTGATGCTCGGCACCGCGCTCCTTGGACGACCGGCCGGCGCCGATCCGATCGCCAACAAAAAGGCCGAAGCGGCGCGCCTGGCCGCCCAACTAGAAGCCAAGGGCAACCAGGCCGAGATCCTCACCGAGCAGTACAACGCGGCGCGCCTCAAGGCCGGCGGTGCCGAGACCGACGCCCGCAGGGCCGAGCAGCAGCTCGCGGTCGCCGATGCCGCCGTCGGTCGCGCCCAGGTCGCGTTGAAGGCGTCGGCGGTCGAGGCCTACGTGCACGGCGGCTTCCTGCCAGGGGGCGGCGGCGACCTCACCACCCCCGAGGGCGCGCTCGAGCTGAGCGTGCGCCGCAAGTACATGAACGTCGTCGCCGACCGGCAAGCCGACGCGCTTCGCTCGCTGCGGGTCGCCCGCACCGACGCGGCGGCCCGGCGCGAGGAGCTGGACGCGGCCAAGCAGGCGTCGCGCCAAGCCCTGGCTGCGGTCGAGAGCAAGCGGGTCGCCGCCGCCGCCGCGGTCAAGGAGCAGAAGGCGCTGCTCGACAAGGCCAACGGCGAACTGGCGACCCTCGTCGCCGCCGAACAGAAGCGCAAGGCCGACGAGGAAGCCCGACGGGTCCAGGCCGCCATCGCCGCCCGCCGCACCGGTGGCGGCGGGAGCGGCGCGCCCGTCGTCCTCAATCGCAACACCGGAACCGCGCCGGTCAACCCGCCGCCGCCGCCCAACGCCGGCGCGGCCAAGGCGATCGAAGAGGCCAAACGCCAGCTCGGCAAGCCGTACGAGTGGGCGGGCTCCGGCCCCGACACGTTCGACTGCTCGGGCCTCACGGCGTGGGCATGGAAGGCGGGCGGCAAGACGCTGTCGCACTACACCGGCGCGCAGTGGAACGAGACGGCGCGCGTCGACGTTTCCGCATTGCAGCCCGGCGACCTCGTGTTCTTCGGCAGCGACCTGCACCACGTGGGGCTGTTCGTCGGTAATGGACAGATGATCGAGGCGCCATCAACCGGTCAGGTTGTTCGCTACGCGTCGATCTACCGCTCCGACCTCGTACAGCAGGGCGGCAGGGTCTACTGAGCTCGCCCTAACCTGCCGGCCATGCGCATCGGGACCATGGTCAGCAGCAACAGCATCGACGACGCGATCAAGCAGGTCGCCGACCTCAAGCGACGGGGCCTCAGCTCGGCGTGGCTCGCCCAGATCTTCGGGCTCGACGCGCTGACGGCGATCACCGTGATCGGCCGCGAGGTGCCCGGCATCGAACTGGGCACCGCGGTCGTGCCGACCTACCCGCGCCACCCGCAGGCATTGGCCATGCAAGCGCTCACCGTCCAGGCCGCGATCGGCAATCGCCTCGCCCTCGGCATCGGCCTGTCACACCAACTGGTGATCGAAGGGATGTACGGCATGTCGTTCGACAAGCCGGCGCGCCATATGCGCGAGTACCTGTCGATCCTCAAGCCCTTGCTCAACGGGGAGAACGTCGCCTTCGACGGTGAAGGGTTGACGTGGCGCGGCATGGGTCCGCTCGACATCGCCGGCGCCGAGCCCCCCACACTCCTCCTCGCCGCCCTCGCACCGCGGATGCTGGAACTCGCGGGCGCGGTGGCCGACGGCACCGTCACATGGATGACGGGCCCTGGCACCGTCGGCGATCACATCGTCCCGTCGATCACCAAGGCGGCCGAGAGTGCGGGCCGGCCGGCGCCGCGCATCGGCGTGGGCCTACCCGTGTCGGTTACCGCCAACCCCGACGCGGCGCGCGAACAGGCCAGCAATGTGTTCGCGATCTACGGCCAGCTGCCGTCGTACCGCGCCATGCTCGACCGCGAAGGCGCGGCCGGTCCGGCCGACGTCGCCATCGTCGGCGATGAGGGCACGGTGGTGAAGGAGATCCAGCGGGTGATGGATGCCGGCGCGACCGACTTTGTCGCCGCCGTTTTCGGCAGCGCCGAAGAGCAGGCGCGCACGCTCGACGTGCTGACCGAGAACAGCTACGCGGCCAAGCGGGCTACGAGCGGGTAATCGCGCTCCAGTCGCGCTGCTCGCCTCGCCGCGGTCCCGGCACCTCGCGGAACTCATAGGCCACCGGCTCGGCGCCCGCCTGGCACGCATAGGCCTGTCCGGTCGCGGTCCCCGTCGCGGCCATGAGAACCGCGGCGGCAATCTCCGACGGCTCGATCATGGGGAAGCCGGCCTCGCGCAACATCGCCGCCGCGTCGCCGACGAGCGGCGTGTCGACCACGCCCGGGCAGATCGCGTTGACCGTGATGTTCTTGGCCTGGAGTTGGGGCGCCATGCTGCGCACGAGGCCGACGACCGCGTGTTTGGTGAGCGTGTAGATCGGGTCGGGCGGGAACGCTATGAGACCGGCGAGCGACGCGGTCGCGACGACGGCTCCGCCGCCGCGTGCGGCGATAGCGGGCACCACGGCGCGCAGGCCGAACACGACGCCGTCGACGTTGGCACCCATGATGCGGCGGTACTGGTCGTCGGTCAGGGCGTCGATGTTCGACTCCCCCGTCGTCACGCCGGCATTCAGATAAGCGATGTCGAGACCACCGAACGCCTCCTCGGCGGCGGCGACCACCGCGCGCCAGTCGTCGGGACTGCCGACGTCGGCGGCAACGAAGCGCCCACTGAGTTCCTTGGCGGCGCGCTCACCTGCGTCGGCGTTGCGATCGACGATGACAACCGACGCACCTTCG
>DASRJI010000180.1:0-24629 GCA_035649535.1 Acidimicrobiales bacterium
CGACTTCTGCGACACGCCGGCCGAGGACTGCCAGGTCGACCACATCGAGCCCTACGCCTTCGGTGGCCTGACGGTTCAGTCGAACGGCCGGGCGGCGTGCGGGTTCCACAACCGGGCCGCGTTTCACCCGCGGCGTTGATCGCACAGCAACTAGTTACAATCGTGTAGTTCGCCCGCACGAACGGAGGGCACGTGGCTTCCAGTGATGCAACGCCGATTCGCGTCGACGATCGGTATGCCCGCGTCCGCGGGAAGGTGATGGTGCACGTCGGCGACAACACGCGAGCGGCCGCTCTCGCCTCATATGCCGATGGGGTCGTTTTGCACGGCGAGGCCGGCTATGACGCGGCGCGCGAGGTCACTACGGTGGAAGCCGTCCTGATCGACCCCGAGCGATACACGACGGATCGCGGGCGCCGGTCCATTCCGCCGCACTCCTTCGAGTCGCTTGAGGAGTCCGCGATGCGCCAACTCGCGGCGGGGGCAACATGTCTGTTGGCGCCGTCCCGATTTCCTGACGACCGCGATGCTGCAAGCCTGCGGGAAGTTCTCGCAATCGGTCAGGAATTCGTCGAGCGGGCGGGTGCCGTCGATCCGACAGTGCCGAGTCTGGTGCCGGTCGTGGTTCGATACGACGAGCTCGCAAACCGCACGTGGTCGCGACTGGTCCACGAGTCCGGTATCCCTGTGGCAACCGTCTTCGCTGGATATGCGGATCCTCTGGCGAGTCACGCACAGCTGGAAGGAGCGATCGACCTTGTGCAACAGGCCAGTGTTGCGATCGCTCTGCGTTGCGACGTCTCTATTGCCGGTCTCGTGGCGCTAGGAGCGGCGTCGGGCGCGATCGGCGCCAGCTCAGCAATGAGGCATCTCTGGCTTCCGTCGAAGAGGGGCCGCGGCGGCCGCGCTGACACAATGTTCATCCCCGCTCCCGCGAATTGGATGAAGACAGGATTCATTCGACAGGCGGCAGCTGATCCGGATCTCGATGAGATATTCCTGTGCACGTGCATCGTTTGCGGCCCTGGCGGCGACGTACGCGCGCTGGCCGGCAGCGAAGTCGCTCAGGAGATGCGTGACCGTCATTCCGTCGCCGCGGCGGTGAAGCTCGTCCGACGCGTCGTCGATGCAGATCAGCCGGTGGACGCCTGGCGAGAATCGTGCCGGCGCGCGGTGGCCGCGTATGCGACGCTCAAGCGGTTGGGCGTCACCGGACCCGCCGAGCCGGGCTTCCTTGGCGCCTGGCTAGATGTTCTCGGCTAGGCCGCACGCCACGCGTCATAGGCCAGCTCGGCGATCAACCAACGCTGCCAGCTCGGCTTGATCCATCTGCGCCCCGGCGGGCGCAGCGTCGTCTGAACGTCGTCAACGTCGGCGACCCCGATCTCTGGGTCAGCCTCGCGGATGATCCGCCGGGCAAGCGGTGGAGATGCGATAACAACCCGTGGCGCATGGGTTCGCAGGAGGCTCACGGCTTGAACATCGTCCCATGAATGTGCTCGCTTCACGATTCCGACCAGCTGCACCGGCGGCACCGCGAGGCGTTCAACCCCGGTGGGGTGAGTCCGGATAATGGCCGGACTCAATGCTTCAAGGACCAGTCGGTCAAGTGGCGCGATCGCGGCCGTCGCGATGGGAATGCCAGCTGGCAAACCCATGAGCGACCGGATCGCGTCGGGCCGCGTGATGGCTCCTAGCTGAGCTCTTCGACGCCGCTCTACTTCAAATTCGATCGGCCGAATCCAGAGGTCCACGGACTGACCGAACGCAGTGAAGTTCGACAGGACCTCGCCCCGAAACCATCCTTGACTAGCGGGCACGTGGTGGCCTTCCCCGCACGAGCTCGTCCAGATCGAACCCGAGTGCTTGTCCGAGCGCGGCGATGAGGAAGAAGGATGGGCTCGGAGATTCGCCGTCGAAGTATTTGTCAAGCGTCCGACGGTTCACACCCGCCTTGCGCGCGAGTACCTCAAGATCCATCTGGAGCTCCACGCGGCGCTTCGACAGTTTCGACTGGAGCGACCGTGCGCGTGCCCGCTGCCGCGTGGAGACGGGAGTTCGTCCAGCCGCCATCAAATTATAATAGGCGAATATATTTCCTAGCTGACTGACTCAAGACCAGCCGAAGCGGGCTAACCGCGCGTCAGGAGGAGACAGCCGGCGAGGGGGCCGCCACCGGCGGCGGCGACTGCGACTTCAGGGTTGCCGGGGACTTGGCGATCGCCGGCGACGCCGCGCAGCTGGACCACCGCCTCGTGCAGGAAGCCGTAGCCGTGCAACCGGCCGGCCGACAGCTGGCCGCCGTGGGTGTTGAGCGGGAGGACGCCGCCGTCGCGGGCGATGTTGGTGCCGCCCTCGATGAACGCGCCACCTTCGCCCTTGCCGCAGAAGCCGAGCGCTTCGAGCCAGGCCAAGGTGATGAAGCTGAACCCGTCGTACAGCTCGACGACGTCGACGTCGGCCGGCGTCAGCGACGTGCGCGTCCAGAGGTCGGCGCCCGCATCGCGCAGGGCCATCGTCGTGAGGTCGTCCCACTGGTCCCACGACGGGCGGCCGCGTATCGCGGTAGAGACGGCCTCGACGTTGACCGGCCCATCGCGCGACACGATGACCGCGGTGCTGCCGTCGGACGGCACGTCGCAGTCGTAGAGGCAGAGCGGCGACGAGATCATGCGGACGTTCATGTAGTCGTCGAGCGTCATCGGATCGCGGTAGACGGCCTTGGGGTTCAGCGCCGCGTTTCGTCGGCCGTTGAGCGCGATCTGGGCGAGCTGTTCGCGCGTGGTGCCGAACTCGTGGAAGTGGCGCTGCGCATACATCGATATCCAGTTGGCGGCCGACGGCGCGCCGTACGGCAGGAACCACTGCATGAAGCCGTCGGCCCGGTAGCCGCCACCGCGACCGCTGCCCGGCATGACCGCCGAGCGCCCTTGATCGGCTTGGGCGGTGCCCTCCCAGACCGTGCGGAAGCACAGCACGTGGTTGGCCAAGCCGGCCTCGACGGCGAGGCACGCGAGGATCACCGAGCCGAGTTGGCCGGGCGCCTCCATGCCGCCGTTGAACCACCTGAGATTCAGGCGGAGGACGTCGTGCACCTCGGTGATGCCCGGCCCGCTGAACCCGGGCGGGATCGCCATGGCGCCGGGGTAGGTCGAGAGCCCGTCGATGTCACTGCGGTCGAGGCCGGCGTCAGCGATCGCTTCGAGGCACGCGTCGATGGTGAGCTCGAGTGGATCGCGAAAGAGCCGCCGGCCGATGTCGCTCTGGCCGACGCCGCTGATCGCCGCCCTCATGTCGCTGCCTCGGGTGCGAAGAAGGGGATCCACACGTCGTCGTACTGCTCGAACACGGCGCGCACGGGCATCCCGATGTACACATCGTCGACGCCGCAGCCGACGATGTTGGTCGTCAGGCGCGTCGAAGGCTGGTCCTCGAGTTCGACCATGGCGATGACGTAGGGCGGATCGAGGCCCGGGTACCAGGGCTGGTGGTTGATCGTGAACGTGGCCACCGTGCCGCGACCGCTGGTTACTTCCGGCGCCAGGTCACGGCCGAGGCAGTTCGCGCACACCGCGACCGGTGGATGGATCCAGTAGCGGCAGGTCTGACACCGGAGCACGCGCAACTCGCCGTCGGCGCCCCCCGTCCAGAAATGCCGGTTGTCGTCGGTGAGACGCGGGAGAACGCGAAACGGCTGGGCCGCTTCGGTCACCGTCCGGCGGGCCGGAAGATCGGGAGCGTGATGTCCTCGGTCTCCTCGCGGAACGCGACCTCGAGCGCCATGCCTTCGGTGAGCTCCTCGGGCGCGCAACCCTCGACGTTGGTCAGCATGCGCGGGCCTTCTTCGAGGTCGACCACTGCCGCGACGTACGGGACGCGTGTGGGCCAGGGCGGTAGGTCGTTCTGGCGGACGACCGACCACGTATAGAGCGTCGCCCGGCCCGATGCTTCGATCCACTCGACGTCGTCGCTCCAGCAACGCGGGCAGAACGGCCGCGGGTAGAAGAACGGCCGCTCGCACGCGTTGCACCGCTTGATCAGCAGCTTGCCCTCGCGAGCCGCGGACCAGTAGTGCTCGGTCTCGAGGTCGGGGACCGGAAGGTCGTAGCGGGTGTTGCTCAAGGACGAGGCGGGAGCGCGGCGGTGGCCTCGCCGGCGACCTTGGCCTCGCCGTCGTCGTTGAGCAGTTCGCACTCGAGCCCGACGGTGCCGTCGTCGTTCTTGGCGGTAACGGTGATGCGGCTCGACAATGTTTCCCCCGGCCACGTCTGCTTGACGAAGCGGACGCTGTAGCTGCGCAAGTTGCCGACGCCGACGTAGTTCGTGAGCGCGGTCGCCAGAAGGCCGGCCGAGAACATGCCGTGACCGAACACGCTCGGGAGGCCCGCGGCCTTGGCCTTGACCTCGTCGGTGTGCATCGGGTTGAAGTCGCCCGACGCGCCGGCGTACATCACGAGGTCGGTCCGGGTCAGCTCGTGCTTGAGCTCGGGAGCGGTATCGCCCACCTTCACGTCGTCGAAGTAGATCTCGGCCATCGCGGGATCGTAGCGTGGGTTCCATCGCCGAGACCCTGGGACAGTTCATCGATGCCGCGCTGACGCGGCTGGCTCACCTCGAGGTGCGCGTCTGGTCGCGGACGCGGCCGACGCGTCACCACATGGCCGACGTACACGAGATGGCGCGCCACGTGGCCGGCGGGCTGCGCAAACGGGGCGTCGGTCCGGGTGACGTCGTCGCGTTCCAGATGCCCAACTGCGTCGAGGCCGCCGCGCTGTTCTATGGCACGGCGCTGCTGGGCGCGGCCGTGGTGCCCATCGTCCACTTCTACGGCGCCAAGGAGGTCGGCTTCATCGAGGGTGACGCCCAGCCCGCCTTGTTCTTGTCTCAGGACGACGCCGGCGAACTGGCGGCGGGGGACGACGTGCTGGGCGAGCCGCTGCCGACCGATCCCGACGGCATGGCGTTGATCGCCTACACGTCGGGAACGACGGCCAACCCGAAGGGCGTGATCCACACCCATCGCAGCATCGTGTCCGAGGTTCTCCAGCTTTCGGCCAACCAGCCCAAGGATCCGCGCCCGCTGCTCGTCGGCGCACCGGTCGGCCACGCCATCGGAATGTTGAGTGGGCTGCTCATTCCGCTGGTGAAGGAGCGCGGCGTGCATCTCATCGACAAGTGGGATCCGACCCATGTGCTCGAAGCGATGGTCGAGGGCGACCTCACCGCCGGCAGCGGCTCCACGTTCTTCCTCACCTCGTTGCTCGACGCGCCCGAGTTCGGCGCCGAGCATCTCGCCCGCATGAAGTTCGTCGGACTCGGCGGGTCGCCAGTCCCGGCGGCGGTGGCTGAACGGGCGACGGCTCTCGGTATCTCCATCACCCGGGCGTATGGATCGACCGAACACCCGTCGACGACGGGATCGCAACACGAGTTCCCGCTCGAGAAGCGGCTGTACACCGACGGCAAGCCGTTGCCCGGTGTCGAGCTGCGGTTGGCCGACGACGGCGAGATCCTGTCGCGCGGGCCTGACCTGTTCGCCGGGTACACCGACAAGGAGCTGACGGCCGAGGCCGTCGACGCCGAAGGTTGGTATCACTCGGGCGACATCGGCGTCCTCGACGATGAGGGCTTCCTCACGATCACCGATCGCAAGAAGGACGTGATCTCACGCGGCGGCGAGAAGGTGAGCGCCGTCGAGGTCGAGGAGATCATCGTGCGCTTGCCCGGCGTGGCCGAGGTCGCTGTTGTCGCCGCGCCCGACGAGCGCATGGGCGAGCACGGCGCCGCGTTCTTCCGCATGCATCCGGGCGCGTCGGCGCCGTCGCTCGACGACATGCGCGCCGCGCTGGAGGACGCGGGCCTCGCTCGCCAGAAGTGGCCAGAAGAGGTTCACGGGATCGACGGCGACTTTCCCCGCACGCCGTCGGGCAAGATCCGCAAGGTCGACCTCCGCGCCCAACTCCGCGAGCGCGGTTAGGCCTCGGCGACCGCCTTCACCCGTTCCAGCGTCTTGCGCATCCCGGTGTGGAGCTGCTTGTCGCGATTGATAAAGAGTTCCGAGAAACGGACGTAGGCCGGGGCCCAGATGAACTCGTAAGACTCGGTCACCACTGTTTCCGATCCCGCCGGCTCGAAGGTGTAGCGCCAACGCGTGGACTCACGTCCGCGCACGAACGTCGTGAAGGCGAAGTCGCGTCCCGGCTCGGCGACGACGACGGTCGCCGTGGTGGACCACTTGTACGGACCGACGCGGTTGTGGCCCTCGAACCGGCTGCCGACGGTCGGTCCCGTTGCGCCGTCGAGCCATTCGCACCGGCGGCACTCGGGACTCCATTCGCCCATCCGGGTGACGTCAGCGATCAGGTCGTACACGTGCTGGGGCGGTGCTGCGATGCGGATCGACTCTGCGCCCGTGGTCGCCGCTCCCATGTCGCCGACGCTACGGCAGTTGGTGGTCCATTACCGCGAGCGGTCACGAATGGTCGCGATGACGGCTGCTCGTGACCCCTCGCCGGATCGACGGGTCATTAGTGGCCGGTGAAGGTGGGGGGGCGTTTGCCGGCGAAAGCGGCGATGCCCTCTTGGCCGTCGGCGGTGGCGCCGCTCGCGGCGATCTCGTCGCGTTCGTTGGCGAGATGGTCGTGCAGGGTGGCGTCCCACGCGCCGCGCAGCAGACGGGCGGCGCGTCCGTACGACGCCGTCGGCCCGGCGGCGAGCGTGGTGGCCAGCGCGGCCGCGCTTGTCAGCAGCGCGTCGTCGTCGACCACCGTGGTGACGATGCCCCACGCGCACGCCTCGTCGGCGAGCAGCACCCGGTTGGTGAGTGTGAGTTCGAGGGCGCGCCGCTGGCCGACGATGCGCGGCAGGAACCAGCTCGACGAGCCATCCGGCGACATGCCGATCGCGGTGTAGGCCATGACGAACTTGGCCGAGCGGGCCGCGACCACCACGTCGGCGGCGAGCACGAGGCCCAAACCGGCGCCCGCCGCGCTGCCTTGCACGGCGGCGATAACCGGCGCATCGAGCTCGACGAGCATCTCGATCGCCGGATGGAGGTGCGCGGTTATCTCGGCGAGGTAGCCCGGCAGGTCAGCCGGTGGCTTCGATGCGAAGTCGGGCACGTCGCCGCCGCCGCAGAAGCGGGCACCCGCACCAGTGAGCAGAACGGCGCGCACGCTGGGGTCGTCGCGCAGCTGTAGCGCAGCGCCTTCCAGAGCGACGGCGAGGTCGAGGTTGATCGCGTTGGCCGCGTCGGGCCGGTTGAGCTCGAGCCGGGCCAGGCCGTCGGCGACGGCGAGCCGGACCGTCACGCGTCGGTGACGGTGATCGAGCGCGTCGGGCAGTTGCGCGCCGCCTCGCGGATCTTGTCCTCGGGCGCGCCGGCCGCGTCGATGACGATCGCGTAGCCCTCGTCGTCCTGGTCGAACACCGTTGGCGACCAGTGCACGCAGTTACCCGATCCGATGCACGTGTCGCGATCGATTGTGATGTGCAGCGGCATTAGCGCTGGGTGCAGTCGAGCGCGCTGATCAGCGCGTCGGAGGGCCGGCCACTTCCTGCCGCGGCGGGGCCGAGTGCGGTGTGCTCCACCTGGGTGACGATATCGACCGCCAGGCCCTCAGGCTTCGGGACCGGCACGCCCTGGACGATCTCGCCGAGGGTGAGGTCGAGGGCGACAGGGACGTCGGGCAGCTCGGCGCCGTCGTCGAGTTGCTTGTCGAGCCCGCACGTCGTCTCGCTCACGGGCACGCCCGGCACGAGGCAGGCCGTGAACAGCGGCGCCATATAGGGAAGGAGGTCGGTGAGCGGCACGGGCGAGCCGAGCGCGCCGCCGAGCGCGGCGACCAGCGGCACGAGGCCGAAGTACTGGCACGCGAAGAACGACACCGGCGAGGCCAGACCGACAAGCGGCTTCAACGCCTCGGGGACTGCGGGCACCGGCACCTGCGGCGGCGGGAACGGTAATGCACCACCGCCGCTACCGCTGCCTCCGCCGCCCGGCGACGGCGCCGCGCCGCGGCCGTTGCCCGCCGACCCGGCCGCGCCGAGGGCGCCACCGGTTGCGCTGAGGACGTCGCCCAGCACCACGGCAGTCGCGCCGCCGACCGCGCCGCCGATCGTCTTGGCCGACGGTGCGGCGACGCGTCGTGCGGCTAACGCGGCAGCGGGCGTGACGCGACCGCCGCCACGAGCGTGGTCGACGGTCGCCGAAACCACCGCCACTGCGACGACGACCGCAAGCAAGCCCATGAGGGCGGACCGGTCGCGCCGATCGATGAGTCGCGCTGCACGTGAAGGAAAGTTAACGGTGACTAATGTACCGTCCGGCGCCGCGGCGGAGTACGCGGCGAGGTAGGAGGGCGAGGTTGCACGTGGAAGTGCCGTCCGGCGTCCTCGTTCTCGGGGCGATCACCGGACTCACCTACGGGCTGTTGGCCGTCGGCCTCGTGCTCGTCTTCCGCGCCAACCGCATCGTCAACTTCGCGCACGGTGAAATCGGCGCGTTCGCGGCCGCGATATTCGGTCTGGCTGTTACGCGATGGAACATCCCGTACTGGGTTGCGTTCCCGGTCGCGCTCGGCCTGGGCGCGGCGATTGGCGGGGCCAGCGAAGTCGTGATCGTGCGCCGGCTGCGCAACACGCCCGCAGTCATGAGCGTGGTCGCCACGCTGGGCCTGGCCCAGCTGCTGTCGATCTTCGCCCTGGTCGTCAACCCGTCGGCGTCGGCGACCAAGCTGTTCCCGTCGCCGCCATTCCTGCCGCAGTTCTACGTCGGCGCGCTGCGCGTCACGCGCGCCTACATGGCCGTCGTCATCCTCGCTCCCATCCTTGTGATCGGCCTCGCCTGGTTCCTGGCCCGAACGCATACCGGTCGTTCGATGCGGGCGGCGGCGGCCAATCCCGACGCGGCTCGCCTGGCCGGTGTGTCCGCCGGCCGCATGTCGACGCTGGCCTGGGCGATCGCCGGCGTGGTCGCGGCCTTCACCGCCATCCTCGTGTTGCCGACGCAAGGGTTCGTCAGCGCGCAGTTCCTCGGCCCGGGACTGCTGCTGCGGGCCTTGGCCGCCGCGGTCATCGCGCGGATGGAGAGCCTGCCGGTCGCGCTGGGCGCCGGGGTTGGCGTGGGGTTGATCGAGCAGATCGTGTTGTGGAACGAACCGCAGGGCGGCATGGCCGACGCGGTGTTGTTGGGCGTGATCCTTGTGGCCCTGCTCGCCCAGCGACGATTGCGCGGCCGCAGCGAGACCCGGGGCAGCTGGGTGGCTGTGCGGCCGTGGCCGCCGCTGTCGGCGTGTCTTCGCCGCGTCCCCGCGATCCGCAATCTGGGGTGGATTACAGCGGGCGTCGCGACCGTCGCCGCCTTGCTCGTGCCCGTGCTGGCCACCAACGAGATGTCGACCCGCACGTCGGTCGTGCTCGCCCTGGCCCTCGTCGGTCTCTCCGTCGGCGTGATCACCGGCCTGGCCGGCCAGCTGTCGCTCGGGCAGTTCGCGCTGGCCGGGGTTGGCGCCACCGTCGGGGCGATCGTCGCCGATCACGCCGGGCACATCAGCGGCCTCCTCGCCGGCGGACTGGTCGCCGCCGCCGTGTCGGTCGCGGTCGGCTTGCCGGCGTTGCGCATCCAGGGCTTGCTGCTTGCGGTCTCGACGCTCGGCTTCGCCCTCGTCGCTCAGTCGTGGTTGTTGCAGCAGTCGTGGATGTTGGG
Source organism: Acidimicrobiales bacterium (assembly GCA_035649535.1). Lineage (GTDB taxonomy): Bacteria > Actinomycetota > Acidimicrobiia > Acidimicrobiales > JACDEA01 > JACDEA01. The sequence continues at coordinate 9,707 of DASRJI010000180.1, forward strand.
CGACGGGCGTCGCCCAGGGCGGCCGTCGATCGCGGGCTACGACCTCGACACCGGCAAGCGCTATGTGTTGTTCGCCCTCGTCGTGTTCCTCGCCGGGCTCTGGCTAGTGCGCAACGTGTGGGTGAGCGGCGCCGGCCGCCGGTTGCGTGCCGTTCGCGACGATGAAGTCGCGGCGCGCGCCTTCACCGTGCCGGTGATGCGCGTGAAACTTCAGGCGTTCGCGTTTGCCGGGTTCCTCGCCGGCGTCGGGGGCGCGGTGTACGGCTTCTCGCTCGCCCAGATCAGTCCGTCGTCGTTCCCCGTCGGGTTGAGTTTTGACGCGGCGGCGATGGCCGTCATCGGTGGGCTCGGGCTGCTCGCCGGCCCGGCCATCGGTGCCCTCTACATCGCTGGCTTGCCGCGCTACCTCCCGCTCGACAACGCCGGCCTGGCCGCCACCGCGCTGGGCTGGCTGCTGCTCGTCCTCTACGTCCCCGGCGGCATCGCCCAGCTGATCCGACCGATCCGGTCCCGGCTCATCGCTCGCCTCGATCCCGATGCCAACCGAACTGAAAATGACGATGTCGCCAGCAGTGCCGCGGTTCCGCTGTCGATCGCCGGCGCGGTCGAGCGGGTGTTGCCGACTCCCGCGATCGAGACGGGCGACGTCGTACTGTCGGTCGCCGGGTTGCAGAAGCGGTTCGGCGGCGTCGTCGCCGTCGACGGCGTTTCCCTCGACGTCCGGGCCGGCGAGACCGTCGGCTTGATCGGCCCCAACGGCGCGGGCAAGACGACGCTGTTCGAACTGATCGGCGGCTTCACGCCGGCCGATGCGGGGACGGTTGCCTTCGCCGGCCGCGACGTCAGCCGGCTGGGAGCCGACGCCCGCGCCCGCCTCGGACTCGTGCGCTCCTTCCAGGACGCCGGCCTGTTCCCGACCCTCACCGTGCACGACTGCATCGAGCTCGCGCTCGAGCGGGTCGCGCCGACGCGGTTCCTGCGATCGCTCGTCGGTCTCGGTCGCGACGCGTCGCGGACGGCGCGAGCCGACGCCATCGTCGAGTTGATGGGCCTCACGTCCTACTCCGACACGGCGATCGCCGAGCTGTCGACCGGCACGCGACGCATTGCTGAGCTCGGCTGCATGGTCGCCCTCGAGCCGGTCGTCTTGCTGCTCGACGAGCCCTCGGCCGGCATCGCCCAACGGGAGACCGAGGCCCTCGGTGAGTTGCTGGTGCGAATGAAGGAGGTGCTCGGCCTCACGTTGGTGATCGTCGAGCACGACATCCCGTTGGTGATGGGCTTGGCCGACCGGGTGATCGCGATGGAGACGGGTCGAGTCATCGCCGACGGTCCGCCCGCCGCCATCCGCAAGGACCCGTTGGTGATCGCGTCTTACCTGGGCGATGACGCCGCCGCGATCACGCGATCGGGAACGCGACGCGGCGCGAAGGTCGCCGCGACATGAAGCGACGACTCGCCGTCGCCTTGTTGTTGCTCTCGTTGCCCGCGTGCGCGCGCGATCACATCGAGTTTCGCCTGGCCGACGACTTCCGCGTCACCGCGCCGTCGGACCAACAACGGGTTCGGCTCCCCGTGCAGATCCGGTGGAAGGCCGCCGATGTGAAGGCGACCGACGACCTCAGCGGACCCGGCCCGTTCTTCGCGGTGTTCATCGACCGCGCGCCGATCCGCGCCGGCACCAGCCTGGCGTCGCTGGTGGACGACGATTGCCGGAAGCTCCCTGGCTGCCCAACGCGCGACTGGTACGCCGAGCGGTTCGTGTTCGTCACTGGCGACAAGACGCTCACGCTGCCCGCAGTCCCGGCCGATGCCGGCGGCACGCGCACCGGCGCCGATCACACCCATCGGGCGACCGTGGTCGTCGTCAACGCCAACGGCGTGCGCGTGAACGAAGCGGCGGCGTCGATCGACTTCGCGGTGGTGGGAACGTGAGCGCCCCGCGTGGCACCGACGGTCGCGCCTTCCTCGACGGCCTCGACGCCCGGCGCACCGCCGCCGCCAGAACGGTGATGCTGGCGCTCGGCACCGGCCCCGAGGCCGCCACCGACGCCGAGCAACCAGCGCGTGACGCCGGCCTCGGCTTGCTCGTTCGCCTCGCGCTCCTCGCCGCCGTGTCGGCCCTCCCGATGGTGCTGTTCGTCGCGCTACTTCCCGAGATGAGCGACGCGACCGGCGCGAGCCGCGCCGCGTTGACGGGTTTGACACTCGCAAGCGGCGCGGCGGCGGTCGTCGGCGCCATCGCTCTCGCGGCGGCCGCCCACCGGCGCGGGCGCGTGGTGCGGATTGCCCTCGGCGTCGCGGTCGCCGGCGCCATGGCGACGGGCGCGGCGGCGCTGGCGGCGACGGGCGGTGGCCTGGCCCTTGGCCTTGCCGTTGCGTCGGTCGCCGCCGCCGCGACCCGCGTGCTGCATCCGGCGCTGCTGGTCGACGGGTATCTCCCCGCGGTGCGGACTCGCGTGTTGTTCGCTCATCGGGCCGCCGACACGGGTGGGCGCGTCGCCGCCTTCGCCCTCGCCGCCGGGCTCACCGCCCTCGCGCTCACGTGGCGCGCCGCCTTCCTGATCAGCGGTGCGGTCGCCCTCGTCGCTGTCGTCGTGACCGTGCTGTCGCGACCGCGACAACCGTTTCCCGGCGCCACTGACACCGAACGCGTGCGCGAACTGGTGTCGACCAATGGGGCCGGACCGGCGCCCGCCCCTGAGTCGCCCCGGCCGCTCGCCGAGGAGGTTCGCCGCGCGCTGCACCGACCGACGGTTCGGCGCGTGCTCGCCGTGTGGGCCGCGCTAGGTGCCGTCACGATCCCGCTCGTCAGCTTCGCGGGGTTCTTCCTGGCCGACCGGTGGCACGTCGCGGCGCGCGGCCGTCTCGGCGTGTTGGCCGTCGCCACCGCGGCCGCCCTGCCCGCTCTGGCGTTGGTCGCCCGACGCGTGGAGGTGGCCTTCGCCGAGGATCCCGGCGCGCCGCTGCGTACCGTCGCCGCCGCGGCGCTGGTCGCCGCCGGCGGTCTGATCGTCGCTGTCGCTGCGTCGGTGTTTTTCGTCGCCCTGGTCGGCCTCGCCGTCGCCCTCGCCGCCGTGTCGATCGCTGTCCCCCTTCTCGACCTCGCCGCACTGTCTGTTGTCGTCAGCCCGGCCCGCCCCGCGGTGGCTGCGCTGGCCCAGCTCTCCTACCTGCTGGTCGGCGGGATTGGCGGCGTGCTGATCTTCGGTGGGATCGACCGTCGCTTCGGTCTGGTTGGCGGCCTGGTGTCGCTCCTCGCGCCGGCGCTGTTGCTCGCCGTTCTGGCCCGCCGCGCCGCGCCCGTCGTTGCCGCCGACCTGGAGCGTCTTGGTGACGACGTGGTCGTGGCCGAAGAGTTGGCGCGGTACGCCGGCAGTGGCAAGACGCTCCCGCTGTTGGTGTGCCGCGGGCTCGATTTCTCCTACGGCCAGTTGCAGGTTCTGTTCGGCGTCGACTTCACGGTGGACGAGGGCCAGCTCGTCGCCCTGCTCGGAACCAACGGCGCCGGGAAGTCGACATTGCTCCGAGTGATCTCCGGTCTCGGGTTCCCGAGTCACGGATCCGTGCACCTCCGCGGCGAGGACATCACGTTCCTCGACGCCGAGGAGCGGCTACGGCTCGGGATCGCCCAGGTGCCCGGTGGTCGGGCGGTGTTCGGACCGTTGACCGTGCTGGAGAACCTCGAAGTCGTGGCGCGCGCTGGTGCGCGACGAGGCGCGGCCGCCGCGCTCGACGACGTGTTCGCCGCCTTCCCGCGCCTGGCCGAACGCCGCGATCAGCCGGCGGCCACGCTGTCGGGCGGTGAGCAACAGATGCTGGGACTGAGCAAGGCGCTGTTGCTGCGCCCGCGTGTATTGCTGGTCGACGAGCTGTCGCTGGGGCTGGCGCCCAAGGTCGTCTCGGAGTTGCTCGAGATGGTGCGGCGCATCAACCGCGAGGGCACCGCAGTGGTTCTGGTGGAGCAGTCTGTGAACGTGGCCCTGTCGATCGCCGATCACGCCTTCTTCATGGAAAAGGGTGAGGTGCGCTTCGACGGCCCGGCGGCCAAGCTGCTCGACCGCAACGACCTGGTCCGCTCGGTGTTCTTGGGCGGCGCAGCCAAACGGTTGTCCGCAGCCGGACGTAGGCGATGAAGCGGCGCCTTCTCGTCGCGTTACTCGGCGTCGCGCTGATCTGCGCCGCCTGCGCGTCGGGTGACTCTGGTGAGCGCGGCTTCGTCGCCAAGCTGGGGGCGGGCGCGGCCGCAACTGACGAGGCGACGACCGAAGCGGGCGCCGATGGCCCGGTTGCAGTTGGCGCCACCGACGCCGGCGGTGCCGCAGCTACCGCGGGTGCCGCGGGCTCGCCTACGGCGGCCGCCGCCGCGTTCAAGCCGCGCAAGGTCGGGAAGATGGGACCGGGCGTCACCGACACCGAGGTCCGCATCGGCTTCGAGGTCGTCGCCAACCTCAGCGCCGGGTTCATCCTCGTGGGCGCCGAAGGCTCGCCGCCGGCCGAGAAGGGCTTCATCGACGCACTCGTGGCGTGGGTGAATCGCACCGGCGGGCTCGCCGGTCGCAAGCTCGTCCCGATCTTCCAGTCGACCGACCCGACCGGCGGCACATGGTCCACGCAAGCGCAGGCCGCGTGCTCGACGTTCACCGAGGACAATCACGTGTTCATGGCCGCGTCGAGCGTGGTCGGTGGCACCGACGCGTTGTGGGCGTGCATGTCGGAGAAGAACACGCCGTTGATCTCGCAGAACCTGTGGCTCTTCGATCATCGCTATTACGAGCAGCGTCCCGGGATGCTGTATCAACCGGGCCGGGGCAATCCCGACCGGTGGGCCAAGGCGTACGTCGACGGGTTGTTCGACGCGCACTACTTCGAGGGCAACCCGAAGGTCGGGCTCGTTCGCTTCGACGCGCCGGTCATGCAGCGCGTCACCAACGACGTCGTCAAGCCGGCGATGAAGGCGCACGGGCTGGCATTCACCGAGGAGGCGTCGATCAGCGAGCCGGAGAGCATCGCCGGCTTCAGCAGCGCGTCGTCGCAGATCAGCAACGCCATCCTCCGCCTGCGCGCCGCCGGCGTGACGCACGTGATGTTCATCGAGAACGCCGGCATCCTGCCGTTCCTCTTCATGCCGGCGGCCGAGAGCCAGGGCTACCGACCGCGCTACGGAATGTCGTCCAACGACATCCCCGACACGCAGGCCAGTCAGGTCCCGCCGGAGCAACTGCCCGGCTCCCTCGCAGTCGGCTGGCTGCCACCCAGCGACGTCGGGGAGGAGAACGTGCCTCCCGGGAACGCCGCCCATCAGAAGTGCATCGACATCATGAAGGCGGCCGGCCTGGGCAACCTCACCGGCTTCTACGTGCAGCCGCCGTGCGACACCATCTTCTTCTTGCGGACCGTGTTCGACCGGGCCACCGACCTCACGAACGAGGGCATCCGGGCCGCCGCCGAGCAGCTCGGCACGTCGTATAACTCGCCGCTCACGTTCACCACCAAGTTCGCGCCGGGCCGGACCGACGGCGCCGACTCGTACCAGATCATGTCCTTCAATTCCGACTGCACCTGTTACCGCTTCAGCGGTCCGGTGAAGCCGATGACCCCATAGGAGATCGTCGTGGCGATTACTGAAGTCCGACCGTCGGGCCGCGTGGACGGCACGCCGGCTCCGCGCGCGGGTGCGCCGGCGCTTCGCGATCGCCTCGGGCTGGCGATCGCGCTCGCCCTGGTGTCGGGCGGCCTGGCCACGCTCGCCTTTCCGCCGTTCGGCTTGTGGCCGTTGATCTTCGTGGCGTTCGTACCCCTCGCCGTCGCTCAGCACCGTGTCGCGCCGAAGGGCTGGGGCGCGGCGGTCTTCGGGCTCGGTGTCTCCGCGTTCCTGGCCGGGCAGCTGTCGAAGGGACTGCACGAGGGCGATGTCGCTCCGGTCTTCGAGCTGATGCCGCTGTACTTCGGCGGCATCTTCGCCCTCGTGGCTTGGCGCAGCCGCCGCTTCCATGCGCGCACCGGGTACCGGTGGCTCTGGCTCTCGACGCCGGTCGCGTGGACGGCGATCGACTTCGGCCGCAACCTCGGCGCACTCAATGCACTGGGCGGTACGTGGGCCAACCCGGTGTATGCGCTGTACCGCCACCCCGTCGTCCTCCAGCCGATCAGCGTGTTCGGGATGTACGGGCTCGAGTTGCTCGTGCTCGTCGTCAACTTCGCGCTGGCGACGCTCGTCATTCGGCGTATCGACGGTGACCCGCTGCCACGTCGCCTCCTCGCCGGCGTCGGCATGGCGTTCGTCGTATGGACGCTGCTCGGCGCGCTGCTGATGGACAGTGGTGGCCCGCGGTCGGTGCGCGTCGCCGCGATCCAGACCGGCACGGCCGGGCGACCGTGGGAACTGCGGCTCGAGCGCGCGATGGCCCAGACGCGCGCCGCGGCGGCGCAGGGTGCTCAGATCGCGGTCTGGTCCGAAGGCGGCCTACCGTTCGACCCGCGCATCGAGCACACCGCCGAATTGAAGGCGCTGGCCGCCGAGACCGGCATGTACATCGGTGTCGGCGCCGGTTACGACGACGCGCAAGGTCGCCATCACAATGAGGTGATGCTCCTATCGCCAAACGGCGCGTTCAGCGAGCCGTACGGCAAGGATCACCCGGGCACGTTCGCCAATGACTTCAGCGACGCGCAGGGTACCTATCCGGTTGTGAAGACACCGTTCGGCGATGTCGGCTCGGTCATCTGTTACGACATGGACTTCACCGACACGGCGCGCAAGATGACGCGCAACGGCGCGCGTGTGATCGCCGCCGCGTCGTCGGACGTGCCGGCCATCGCCGGGACGCATTACACCCACCTCGTGTTCCGGGCGATCGAGAACCGGGTGTCGACGTTCAAGGGCGACAAGGGCTTCGACTCGGCGATCATCGACCCGTGGGGTCGCATCCTCAAGTCCACTGTCAACCCGAGCGGTCACGGTCAGGCCACGCTCGTTGCCACGGTGCCGTTGGGTTCGGGTCGGTCGCCGTTCGTCAGCTTCGGGGACTACATGGGTTGGCTCGCCTTGGTCGGTGCCCTTGGCTTCGTCGTCTACTCCCTGTTGCGGACTCGTAAGGTCGCTCTCGATGAGTGACGTCATCGGCGACCTCGAGGCAGAACATGCGGTGCTCGACGCGCTCGTCGACGGACTGACCGAGGAGCAGTGGCGCTCGCCTAGCGCGGCGGCGGGCTGGAGCATCGCCGATTCGATCGCCCACTTGGCGATGTCCGACGAAGGCGCGGTCGCCAGCGTCGAAGGCAATGCCCGGGCGTGGTTCGAGGAAGCGATGGCCGACCCGTCAGCCGCCCTGCGCCGTCAGGACGAGGCGTCGAACTCGCGATCGGGTGCCGAGATCCTCGAGTGGTGGCGCGACGTGCGCGCCGCGCTGCTCAAGGGCCTGCGCGGGGCCGAGCCCGGCGCCCGCCTCTATTGGGGGATCGGCGAGATGTCGCTCGCCAGCTTCACCACGGCGCGGCTGATGGAGTGCTGGGCGCACGGCCTCGACTGCTTCGCCGGCCTCGGCGTCGAACCGGTCGACACCGACCGCATCCGCCACGTGTGCTTCCTCGGCTTCCGCACGTTGCCGTACGCGTTCCAGTTCGCCGAGCGCGAGCCGCCGGCGCCGATCGAAGCGTTGCGGCTTGCGCTGGTGGCGCCCGACGGCGTGACGACGTGGGCTTATGGCGACAGCCACGCGCCGCAAGTCATCGAGGGTGCCGCGGGCGAGTGGGCGCGAGTCGCAGTCCGCCGCCTGCCGGTAGGCGAGGCCAAGACGCTCGTGGCTCGTGGCCCGTTGGCCGAGGCGTCACTCGAAGTCGCGAAAGCGTTCTTGCTATGACTGATCTCTTCACTCACGGCGACGCGCCCCAACTCATCGGCTCGCGATGCGGCGATTGCGGCGTGATGACGTTCCCGACGCAGGCGGACTGCCCGCGCTGCATGAGCGAGGCGATGGAGGAGACTCTGTTCAACCGACGGGGCACGCTCTGGACGTTCACCACCCAGGAGTTCCCGCCCAAGTCCCCGCCGTACAAGGCCGGCGTCGAGTTCGAGCCTTACGCGGTGGGGTACGTCGAGTTCGAGGGACAGGCGCGCGTCGAGGGCCGTCTGACCGAGCCAGATCCGGCCAAGCTGCGGATCGGGATGGAGATGGAGACGGTGTTGATCCCCTTTGGCGACGGCGTCACGTACGCGTTCCAGCCGGTGGGTAACGGGTGACCGACGTCGCCATCGTCGGTCTGGGCCTGCACCCGTTCGGCCGCTTCGACGGCGTTACCGGCGTCGACATGGGTGTGTACGCGGCCCGCCAGGCCTTGGGCGACGCGGGGATCACGTGGGACGACCTCCAGTTCGCGTTCGGCGGCAGCGGGTCAGCCACCTTGGGCGACGGCGCGCAGCCCGACACGATGGTCAGCCGATTGGGGTTGAGCGGGCTCCAGTTCGTCAACGTCTCGAACGGCTGCGCGACCGCGGGAAGCGCGTTGGCCGTCGCCTGCGACGCCATCGCCGCCGGCCGCCACGACGTTGGTCTCGTGGTCGGGTTCGACAAGCATCCGCGCGGCGCGTTCGACCCTGACCCGGCGACGCTCGGGCTCGGCCCTTGGTACGGCGAGACCGGAATGCTGCTCAGCACGCAGTTCTTCGCCATGAAGATCAACCGCTACATGCACGACTTCGGGATCTCGGAGGCGACGCTGGCCAAGGTGGCGGCCAAGGCCCTGCGCAACGGCGCGCTCAATCCGAACGCGTGGCGGCAGAAGCCATTGGACGAGTCCGAGATCCTGGGCTCGCGCCGGCTCAATCACCCGTTGACGCAGTACATGTTCTGCTCACCCGACGAAGGCGCGGCCGCCGTCATCGTCTGCCGGGCCGAGGACGCGGCGCGCTACACCGATCGGCCTGTGTACGTGCGCGCCGTGACAGTTCGGACGCGTCGTTTCGGGTCGTTCGAAGTGTGGGCGCCATGGCTCCCGATCGAACGCGGTCATTCGGTGTCGGTCGATGCGGCGCGCGCCTGCTTCGAAGAGGCCGGCGTCGGTCCGGGCGACATACAGGTCGCCCAGGTGCAGGACAGCGAGTCCGGCGCCGAGATCATGCACATGGCCGAGTGCGGCTTCTGCGCCGACGGCGACCAGGAGCGCATGATCGCCGACGGCGACACCGAGATCGGCGGCCGTCTTCCGATCAACACCGACGGGGGCCTGCTGGCCAACGGCGAGCCGATTGGCGCGTCGGGACTTCGGCAGGTGTACGAGGTCTGCCTTCAGCTCCGCGGCGACGCCGGTGCGCGTCAGGTACCCAACGGGCCGACGGTCGGCTTCACCCAGGTTTACGGCGCCCCCGGCGTGTCGGCCTGCACGGTCCTCACCCGCTGAAGAAGGGGTTCGACGGGTTGGCCCGGGCTTGTTGGATCGACGCCGGGTCGGGCCCGCCGATCGCGCCCATGGCCAGGGCTCGGCGCGTCGCGTCCCGGTTGTTGGCGAACACCGCGGCCGCGTCGTCGGCCGCCGGGTTGACCCACACCGCCGCGATCAGCACGTCGTCGAGGTCGGCGATGACGTTGTCGGCCGCCGCGTCGGCGACGCCAGCGGCGACGCCGGCCTGCGCGGCGCCCCAGGTCAGTCGGGCGTGATCGTCGGACTCGATGCCGGCCTTGTTCACGAACAACGTGAACGGACGGACGGGCACGCCTGGTTGCAGCACGACGACGAAGGGCGCGTGCCCGGTTGTCGGCGTCGCCAGCGCCGTCGCCCATGCCGTGCCCACCGGCCCGTCGCGCCGGCCGAGCACCGTGTTCACGTGGGCGGCGTTGGCACCGTCGCCGACGAAGGCCTCACCGAGTTGCATTGAGCGGCCTCGTGCGGCCGTAGCGCGTCTGCTTGAGAACGTCAGACGACATGGTGTCGGGACGCGTGTCGTATCCGAACAGGGCGACGTAGCGCGCCCGTCCGGCGCTGACTGGCGTGACCCTATGCAGCGATCGCCGGCCTTCGAACAGCATGAGCGTCCCCGGCGTCATTGGCTCGACGGTGACGCGATCGGCGCGCCGGCCATCGAGGACCGCGGCGACCTCGTCGTAGTTCTCGTCGTCATCCGATCGCACTAGCGCCACGTTCTCGAAGTCGCCGCCGCTCTCGCTCGATTGGATGGCGAGCGACACGACGAAGTCGGTCTGGTCGTAGTGCCAGCCGAGTTCGTCGCCCTCGGTCATCACTGCGACGTTGAGCGCGCCGATGGGATCGGCGTACCGGTAGAGCGGCTCGCGTCCGAGCACCCGGCCGAGGAACGTCATGAGGTCGTCCCACTCGAACAATGCACGGATCACCGACATCGCCGGGAACTGGTCGTAGCCGACCGTGCGCACCGATGACCGGCTGGTTGCCCGGCGCGGGTGGCCGTCGGGCCACTCCGGCGACGGCCGTTCGAGGTACGGCGTTCCCAGAACGTCCTGGTGGTACGCGTCGCGCGACAGCTCGTCGCACTCGGCAACCATCTGCCCGACGAGGTCGGCCGGCACGAACCCTGGGAGCACGCTGACCCCGCGGGTACGTAGGCCGTGCTGGCAACTGTCCACCGCGTCGTACGCGGCGCCAAGATCGATGTAGTCGGCGATGGACACGCGCGAACGCTACGTCGCCTGGCAGGCTGCGGGCGTGCGTCGAGCCGTGTGTGCCTTCGTGGTTGCGATAGCCCTCTCGCTGACGTGGCCAGCGTCGGCGCACGAAACCAAGCAGGTCGGCGCGCTGACGATGACGATCGGCTGGGGCGAGGAGCCGGCCTACAGCGGCCTAACAAACTCGATCGACGTCACCTTCGCTAACGCTGACGCCATGCCGGTGGTCGACGCGGCGGGCGCGCTCACTGTCGAAATCGCGTTCGGCACCGAGCGCAACACTGTTTCGCTGCTTCCCGGAGGCCGCCCCGGTCTCTACCAGGCCAAGTTCGTGCCGACCCGTTCGGGCACCTACAGCTTTCGCGTCGCCGGCAAGATTGCCGGGCTGGCGATCGACACAACGTCGACCTGTTCGAGCCAGTCGTTCGACTGCGTGACCGACGTGGCGGCGATCCAGTTCCCGGCCAAGGATCCCGCCAGCGGCGAACTGCTGACCCGTCTGGACCGCGAGCAGGCGCGCGCGGATCGCAGCGCGCGGAACGCCAAGAACGCCGTGCGGATCGCGGTTGCCGCGGTCGCGGTTGCCGTCGTCGCCCTTGTGGTCGCGGCTCGAAGGGGTCGGCGGGCCAGCTGACATGACGAGGCGCAGCGCAGTCGCCTGCGGGCTCCTTGTCGCGTGCTGCCTGTTCCTCCCGCGGGTCGCGGACGCCCACGCCGGGCTACAGACGTCGGACCCGGCGCCGGGCGCGGCCCTCGGTGCACCACCGAATGCAGTCCGGCTCTCGTTCTCCGAGAACGCCTCGGCGACGCTGTCGACAGTGCGCGTGCTGGACCGCGACGGCGCTTCGCATGAGGACGGCCGGCCGCAGCCGACGGCGGATCCGCGCGCCTTGGAGGTCCGTCTGGCCCGTCTCCCGGACGGTGTGTACACCGTTGACTGGCGAATCGTGTCGGCGGTCGACGGGCACACGACCGCCGGCGCGTTCGCGTTCGCCGTGGGCGTCGACCCGACGACGGTCGGCGCCGTCACGAGGACGGTCAAGACCCCGCCGCCGTCGGCGTACGAGGTTCTCGGTCGCTGGTTGCTCGTCGGCGGCCTCGTGCTCCTCGTCGGCGCCGGCGCGGCCGGCGCGCTCGCGTTCGGCGACGCATCCGGCGGTGCGGTGGCGTGGGGCGGATTGCTGGTGTCGGCGATCGGGCTGGTGGTGCTGGCCGACGCGCAGCGCCGCAACGCGGGTGCGTCGTTCGCCCATCTCCTCGACACGTCGGTGGGGCGGGCATTGCTGTGGCGGGGCGCGGCCATCGCCGTCGCCGGAGCCGGTGTCGTCGCGGCTCGGTCTCGCGCCACGGCGGCGCGGCGGCCGGCCATGGCGGTCGCCGCCGTCGCGGCGATGGTCGCCATGGCGGTCCACGTCGCCGCCGGTCATGCGGCGGCGGGCTCGGCCCGATCACTACAGACGCTGTCGCAGTGGGCGCACTTCGCCGCGGTCGGCGTGTGGATGGGCGGTTTGGCCGCGCTGATCGCGCATATCCGCGGCGCGCCGTCGAGGGACAAGGCCGGCGCGGTACGGCGGTTCGCGGCCTTGGCCATCGGTGGCCTCGCGGTGGTGACCGTGACCGGCGGGCTCCGCGCCCTGCATGAGCTCAAGTCGTGGCACGAGGTCACTGATACCGGCTACGGCCGGGCCATCGTGGCCAAGGTCGTTCTGATCGCCGCGATCACGATGCTGGCGGCGCGAAACCGGTGGCGGAGCCTCCCGGTGCTCGAGACTTCGCTCGAGCCCCTTCGCCGCACGTCGCGAGGCGAACTCGCGCTCGCGGGGTCCGCGCTCGCGGTCGCGGCCGTACTCGGGAGCCTGGCCCCGCCGGCGTCGGCGCGTACTGCACCGCCGGCGATCTCGGTTTCGGGTGCCGACGTCGCCACGACTGTGCGGGTCAAGCTCACCGCGGCGTCGAGCCAGCCGGGCCCCAATCGATTCACCGTGCGCGCCGAGGACTACGACTCGCGGCGTGTGGTCGGCCCGGCGCGCGTCTCGTTGCGGTTCAACGCGCTCGACGATCCCGACGTTGCACCCACGACCCTGACGTTGGCGCGCGGCAGTCGAGGGAACTTCGTCGGTGAAGGTCCGAACCTCGTATTTGACGGGCGGTGGCGGGTCGACGTGCTGATCCAGCGCAGCGACGACTCGGTGACCGTGCCAGTCCGTTTCGACGTCGGGGCGCCGGCACCGAACCCGTCAGTCGTGCGGCCCCCCGGCGGCCCGCCGAGTTACACCGTCCAAGCCAGCGGCGGCGGCTTCCTGCGCGTGACGGTCGACCCCGAGCGGGCGGGCGCGACACGCGTTCTCGTGACGTGCTTCGACTTCAACCCCGAAGTGATTCCGGTCGAGCGCATGGTGATCACGGTTGGCGATCGCGTCCTGAGTGTCGTGCCCGTGGACCGAGGCATGTACGCCGCGGCGGCAGTGCTCGCCCGCGGCCGCAATCGCATCGGGGTGGTGACGCGCACCACCTTTGGTGCGCGTCAACACGCCTTCGTCGATATCGAGGTGCCCTAAGTCAGAGGGCCGCGCACTGACCGGACCGCGTCCCCGAGACACTGTTCGGTCGTCCGTTATTGGTTGGGTTCACCGCGTTGCCCGAGCAGCTCAAGGCGCCGGTGATGGGGTTGTTCTCGATGGCGGGCGCCACGTTGTCCGGGAACGGACCAGCGCCGGTGGTGGAGTTGACCGTCAAGCTTCCGTTGATCAACGAGTTGTCGCTCACCTCGATACCGGACTTGTTGCCCGTCAGGGTGACGTTGCGTAGCGAGTTGCCGGCACAGCCGAACTCCTGTGTGTCACCGAGGAGGATGAAGCCGGTCGCGTTGAGGAACATGGTCTGGCCGGTGACGGTTGAGCCGCACACGAGCACCGCACCGGGCCCGCTGGTACCGGACAGGTTCCCGCCGATGGACGAGTTGCTGATGATCGCCGAGGCGCCCGGATTGACGGTGACGGACCCGGTGATGGTGGCGTCCTTGATGCACCACGTGCCGCTGGTCAGTGTCAGTGACGTGGGCTGGAGGCCGGTCACGTTGTTGCTACAAACGATCTTCAGCTCGAACACCGCCTGCGACTTATGGCCGAATGGATCGGTGCCGGTGATGTAGACGAATTGCGGCACCGCGGCCGGCGCGTAACTCCAGGCCCACGTGCCGTCACCGTTGTTGACGACGCTGCCGACGGACGCGGTCAGCGTTACCGCCTCACCGGGCGGTGGCGGGTTGAAGTCCGGGTCCATCACGGTCCCGGCCATCGTCGCCAGGCCGCCGAACGCGGTCGACGTGCTCACGGAGTTGGCGTCGAGGTACGGCTTCTCGTTGCCCTTCTGCGGGACATCGCGCGGCAGCACGATCAGCTCGGACAACATGCCCAAGCTGTGATGGAAGAAGATGTGGCAGTGGATGAGCCAGCGGCCCAGGCCTCCGCCAGGTGTCACGCCGTCGGCCAGCGGCCGGTCCTTTAGCTCGACCCGGAAGACCAGCGTGTACGTCGGCGGGATGTCGAACTCGTCGCGGAACTCCCTGAACGGGACCGCGAAGTCCGGTCCGGCACCGCCGTCCTTGATCAGCGCGAGGGGCTGGATCGAGAAGCCGTGCAGGTGGAACGGGTGATGGGCGCCCGTCGAGTTGCGGGCGGTTAGCTGAAGGATGTCGCCGATCCGCGCGTAGCGCGCGTTCTTCATCTTCGGGATCACCGTGTAGTCAAAGCTCTCGTTGTGCTCGCCGGCGATCCCGTCGATCGACGTCGGGCCGCCGGGAGTCGCGGTGATCGTGATCGGCAGGAGCGGCGCGGCCTTGCCGTCCTTCACGGGGGCGAACGTGGCCGGGTCGAGCAGCGTGTCAGCGGTCAGCGGGAGCACCGCGACCGACTGGCCGGGGATCGACCCGCGCAACAACGTGGACTGGCTGATCGTGTACGGGATCGGCTGTGAGCCGGACACCGCCAGGTGGGCGACCGGCACGGTCGGGATGTTGGCGAACCCGCCGCCGGTGCGTTGGAAGTCCAGGGTCCAGAGCGTGAGGGTGCCGGTGGCCGACGTCGGGATGGCGGCCACGATGTCAGCCCGGTCTCCGGGCGGGACCAGGATCTCGCCTTGCGCGTACTTGAAGTCGAAGTTGTTGGCGTGCGGCACGTCCGGGACGACGCCGCCTTCGAGGACAGCGAGGTCAAGCAGACCACCTTCGCCGCCGACGCGGAAGAGATTGACCGGGGTGCCGGTGGTGGTCGTCAGCTGCAAGCGCA
>DASRJI010000181.1:0-17078 GCA_035649535.1 Acidimicrobiales bacterium
TGGAACGAGTGCGGCGGCCGTGACTCGTCGACAGTCAGCGTGGCGGCGCGCAGACTCTGAGCGGCCACCTGGCCACCGAACAGCCGGCCCGGCCCGTCGCTCGGTGTGACCGCCTCGAAGCGGTCGCGGCCCTTGCTCTCCAGGGCAAGCAGGCGTTGGATGCGGTCGGATGCGTCGCTCACGGCGGGCAAGTTCTAACGTCCGGCCGTGCCTCGCGACAACACGGCCGACGCGCACGACCGTCCGCTCCTGCTCGATGAGCTGGGCGAGCGACTCGACCGCTTCCACGTCCTAGCCGCCAGCGATGACGTGGCGGCCGACGCCTTGCTCAACGAGTTGGGCGGGTCGGGTCGGGTTGAGCGCGAGATGTTGACCGAGCTGTCGGCCGCTCGGCCGCTCGCCCATCCCGAGCGCGTGGCCGAGGCGCACGCGGTCGCCATGCGCGCCCTCGAGGTGCTGTCCCGCAACGGCGCCCGTCCACCGAGCCAGCTTCGGCTCGGGCCGCTGACGGGCGTGGCCCGCTACGTCGTCCAGCAGGTAATCCGCTACATCGTGCGCGACCACCAGACGCGGATTGCCGACGCGATCCGCGACCTCTACGCCCGCCGCCTGGGCTGGATGCCGACCACGGACAAGAACCGCATCGTGCTCGTCCGCGCCCGGCTCGACCTCGAGCGGGCCAGCGCTTCCTACAAGAAGAAGGCGAACGGGATTCCAACCTTCCTGGTTGGCGGCGCCGCCGTGTCGTCGCTGGCCCAAGGCGCCCGCTCGGGCGTTAGCGCGACGAGCGGCTCGCGCGCCGCGGTCATCGCGCTGGGCGTCGTGACGTTCCTGCTCCTCGCCGCCGCGTCGTGGGCCATCCTGCGCGGGGCGGCGATCGCCCGCCGGCGCATCCGGCTCACCGTCGACCGACCGCTCGACGCGCTGTGGGAAACGGTTGGCTGGTGCGGCAACCCGCCGCGCGACTCGGCCCGTTCGTTCGCGGTCATCGCCATCGCCCTCACGGTGGTCGGCTGGGTGCTGATCCCACTCGTGACGGTGGTGTTCAGCCTCCTGTGACCGACCGGTAATGACGCCGAGTCCCCCATCGCAATAACGGCGGGACGAGGTGGCGGATGACGACGGCCTGGCCCAGCCAGCGCGGCACGACTTGTTCGAACGTGTTCTTGTCGACGGCACGGATGACGGCGTCGGCGACGCGGGCCGCCGAAACGGGCTTCGGGACATTCCCGTCGAAGGCGTGGCCGCGCGTCTCGAAGAACTCGGTATCGACGATCCCGGGGTTGACGAGCGACACGCCGACGCCGGCGTCGGCGACCTCGGTGGCCAGAGCTTCGGCGAAGCCCACCTGCGCGAACTTGGTCGCCGAGTAGGCCGCCTCGCTCGGCGCGCCGATGCGACCGGCGATGGAGCCGACGATCACGATGTGGCCGCGGCCGCGCTCGATCATGCCGGGCAACACGCGGTGAATCGGATACACGGTGCCGAGATAGTTCACGCGCGTGAGCCGTTCGACCTCGTCGAGATCCATGTCGACGAACTTGCCGTAGGCCCCGATACCCGCGTTGGCGACGAGTACGTCGACGGGACCGAGGTCGGCCTCGATCGCGGTCAGCGCCGCGTCGCACTGGCCGCGGTCACCGACGTCGGCGACGGCGACCGCGCCCTTGCCGCCCGACTCGCCGAGCACAGCCTCCAGCTCGGCGCGACTCCGGGCGATGAGGCCGACGCGGGCGCCACGGCGACCGGCGGCGATGGCGACGGCCCGCCCGATACCGCGCGACGCCCCGGTGACGACGACAGTTGCGTTGGCCAGGTTGACGGCTACGGGTTTCACGCCCGCAGTATCGTCCGCTGAGAGATGCGCAGCTGGGTGAGACGAATCGGGGTGGGCGCCGCCGTGCTCTTGCTCGGTGGCCTGGCGCCTGCCGTGCACGCCGAGCTCACTCCCCCGCTCGGCCTGCCGATCCCGCCGCTCGCCACGGACACCAAGTCCATCGGCACGCTCGACAAGCGCCATCCGGTGCTCACGTTCGCCGGTGCGCTCGACAACCCGACGCCCCTCCCCCTCGTTCACTCGCCTGTGCCGGTCGTGTGTGCGGTGACGTGCCAGTCGTTCTCATTCACCGTCACCCGCGCTCGTCTGTTCCTGGTGTCGGTCAAGGACACCGCGGGGTCGACGAGCAACGGGTGGGACCTCTCGGTGTACGACCCGTCGGGCGCGCTGGCCGGCGCGGCCAACGGCATCGGCGCCAACGGCCAGGCGATCGCGGTGACGCCGACGCGCACGGGCACGTACACGGCGTTCGTCACGTTCACGTACGCCTACGACACCGGCGCCAAGTACAACGGCGAGGTTCGCATGATGTCGGGTTCGTCGTGGCAATCCGGCCTTGTCGATTGCGGACTCACCGTGAGCGGCGTGCGCGGCTGCTTCCGTCTGCCCGTCCTCGTCGCCGACCCGGCGTTCGACTTCCATGTCGGCGGCCTCCCGCCGGTCGCGTCCACGCCGCTGGGTTTCCCCATCCCCGTCACGGTCCCGACCGCGACCTCGTGCTACGTCGATGAGACCGTGCAGACCGGCGCCACGCGCTGTCTGCGGTTCACGAGCAACGTCCGCAACGCGGGCGCGGCGCGATTGGACATTCGCATCCCATGGCTCACCACCGGGCCGACCAGCGGTTTCCTTCCCGGCCAGTGCCAGGCCGAGCAAGCCGTGCAGCGGACCGACGGCAAGGTCGTGATGCGCCCGGCCGGCGGCTGCATGTTCCACCCGGCCCACGCGCACTTCCATTACAAGGATCTCGTCGGCTTCTCACTGCACCCGCTCGGCGCGAACGGCGCGATCGGCGCCCGGCTCGGCACCGGCCTCAAGGAGTCGTTCTGCCTGGCCGACGACGACTACTTCGGCTTCGGGCACGCGGCGGCCAACGGTCCCAACACCTATGACGGACAGCCCGGTTGCAACCTGCCCGCGTCGATAACGAGCTCATCGGTGATCGTCGAGGAGGGCGTCTCGCCCGGCTGGGGCGACGTGTACACATGGGACACCCCCGGCCAGTTCATCGACATCTCGGCCACGCCACCCGGCCGCTACGTGCTCGTCGAACGGACGAACCCAAGCAACACGATTCTCGTCTCCGGAGCACCGCAACTCTGTTCGGCAACGGAGTTGGCGCTCACCGCCGACGCCGTCACCATCACCCGCAGCCGTCCGTCGATTACCTGCCCGCCCTAACCGCGTAGCCGCGGCGGACCGTGATCCCCTCGGCGCGCAACCGGCGAGCGTGTTCGGTCTCGTGACCCGGGACCAGTCGGCCGGTCGATGTCACGACGCGCCACCACGGGACATCGCCGCCGTTGTGCGCAAGAAAGCTACCGACGGCGCGCGCCGCGCCTGGTCGTCCCGCTTCCGCCGCGACTTCGCCGTAGGTCATCACGTCGCCCGGACGCAGCGTGAGCAGTACGGCGGCGACCGCGTCTTCGAACGCGGTCACCAACCCGTGCCGCGGTGCTCGTCGAGGCCGGGCGGCGGGCGGCGGGCCGTCGCCGGCTCCGACGCGAACCGCACCGGATGCCCGGTGAAGCGGGCCGCCCACGGCACCGACGTCACAACCGAACGCTGGCCGAAGTGCTCCAGCGCCGTCATCTCGTGCCGATCGAGAACGGGTGACACCGGCACGTCACCAGCGAGCAACCGGGCCACGAGGTCGTCGCGTGGTTCGTCGGCGATGGCGGCGGCGACGCGCGCCGTGAGCTCGCTCGTCCGCGCCATGCGCGCCGCGAACTCGAGATCGCGGATGTCGTCGAGGCCGAGGCCGTCGCACAAGCCGCGCCAGAAGTGGTCTTCGGTCAGCACGCCGAGAGCGATGTAACCGCCGTCGGCCGTAACGAACGTGCCGTAGCCGGGCACGCCGCGTTCTTCTCGATCGGCGGCAACCGTCGATGTCGACGACGCCGCGCCCGTCCAGGTCGCCATCACGTCGGCCATGGCGACATCGATCAGTTCGCCCGCGCCCTCGCGCAGTCGATGTACGAGGGCGGCGCACACTGCGAAGGCCGCCGCCATGCCACCGGCCAGGTCGGCGATCGGCAGGGCCGACACGCGAGGCGCGCCGCCTTCGGGCGCCAGCGCGCCACCCCACGCCTGGTAGTTGACGTCGTGTCCGGGCACCGCGTGGAGCGGTCCGTCCTGGCCGAATCCCGAAAGCGAGCAGTAGATCGCCGACGGGTTCACGGCTCGCACGTCGTCGGGACCCAACCCGAGTCGGGCCGCGACGCCGGGCCGGAAACCCTCGACGACGACATCGGCGCCCGCCGCCAGTTCGAGCGCCCGCTCGCGATCCGCGTCGGTCTTGAGGTCGAGCACGATGCTGCGTTTCCCCGCGTTGTGTTGGGCGAACAGCTCGGGATAGATCCGCAACGGGTCGCCGCCCGGCGGTTCAACCTTCAGAACGTCGGCGCCGAGGTCGGCCAGCAATTGCGTCGCGTACGGCCCCGGCCGCCACACGCCGAGGTCGAGAACCCGGATGCCGGCGAGCAGCCCGTTCGACACCGGAGCACGGTATACGCCGGGCTCACCGTTAGCATCGGTTCACCATGGCCAGCGACGCCGCTTCCGGCCCGTCCGCTGCACCGTCGCGGCGCGAGATGATTCTCGAGGCCGCCGCACAACTCTTCTTCGACCGAGGATTCGCGGCCACCGGCATCGACGACATCGGGACCGCCGTCGGCGTGACCGGCCCCGCCTTCTACCGCCATTTCAAGAGCAAGCACGACCTCCTCGTCGCCCTGGTCGAGCGCGCAGTTGAACGCTTGCAGTCCGTCGTCGACCGCGCCCTTGATGAAGCCGACGGCGACGCCGAGCGCGCCTTGCAGCTGATGGCCGAGTTCGGCGCCGCCGCGTGTGTCGACGACGGACCGCTCACCGCGATCTACACGCAAGAAGCGCGCGACCTCCAGCCCGACGAACGAACGCGCCTCAACCGCCTGCACCGGCGCATGCGGGACGCGTGGGTGCGCACGTTGGGAGAGCTGCGGCCGCACCTCTCCGAGGACGAACTACGGCTGGCGATTCACGCGATCAGCGGCCTGCAAACCTCAGTGGCGACGTACCACGGCGACTTGCCGCCTGAGCGCCAACGCGAGGTCCTCGCCCGCATGACGCTGTCGGCCCTCCACTGGGAGGACCCGGCCTAACCGAGGTACCGACGGGCCAGGTCGTCGGCGTCGAGTTGGCGCGCCGGTCCGCTGTGCACGACCGCGCCGCGGTCGAGGACGACGGCTCGGTCAGCGACGGCGAGCGACCGGTGCACGTACTGCTCGACGAGCACCACCGCGGTGCCGACGGCGCGGAATCGCTCGATGCCGGCGAACACTTCGTCGACGATCCGCGGCGCCAGTCCCAGCGACGGCTCGTCGAGCAGGAGCAGCAATGGGTTGGCCGTGAACGCACGCGCCAATGCGAGCATCCGCTGCTCGCCGCCGCTCATCGTGCCCGCCAGTTGTTGCGGGCGGTCGGCGAGACGCGGAAAGGCGGCGAGCGCGTCACGGCGGCGCTGCGTCGCGACGTCGCCCCGCTCGGGGCGCGCGGTGGCCACGCGTAGGTTCTCGGTCACGGTCAGGTTCGGGAACACGGCGCGACCTTCGGGCAGCAGGTACACGCCGCAGCGGGCCAGCTCCGACGGCGCGGCGCCGGCCACGCCGATGCCGCGCAGCCGCACGGTGCCCGTACGCGGCGGCAGGAAGCCGGCGATGACGCGCAACAACGTGGACTTGCCCGCACCGTTCGGCCCGAGGATGGCGACCAGCTCGCCCCCGTCGACCGCGAGGTCGACGTCGTGCAACACGTCGCCCAGGCCATACCCCGTGCTCACACCCGCGACTTCGAGCAGGGAGTCGGTCATTGTGTTGGCCCGATCGCCTTCCGGCTTCGCCTCCGGCTCACTTGTGTGGTCAACAGGTCCCCGAGGTAGGCGGCCCGCACCTCCGGTTTGGCGGCGACCGCCTTGGTCTTGCCGTCGGCGATGCAGCGGCCGAACTCGAGCACGTAGAGGCGAGCGCACAACGCCAGCACCAGCGAGACGTCGTGTTCGACCAGCACGATCCCGACGCCGCGGTCGGCGACGATGGCGCGCAGCGTTGCCGCGAACGCGGTCGTCTCGGCCACGTCGAGGCCCGACGACGGTTCGTCGAGCAGCAGCATCTGCGGGTCGGCACACAGCGCCCGTCCCAACTCCAACAAGCGGGCGGAACCCGGCGGGAGGTCGGCGGCCGGACGGTCACCGTCGTCACCGAGCCCGACGAGGCCGAGGATCTCGTCGGCCCGGTCCGCCGCTTGGAACCGATCGCGACGAAGCAGCCGCCACGGCCGCTCGCCCAGCGCGCCGGCTTCGGTCGCGAACCGCAGGTTCTCGGCGACGG
Organism: Acidimicrobiales bacterium; assembly: GCA_035649535.1. Taxonomy (GTDB): domain Bacteria; phylum Actinomycetota; class Acidimicrobiia; order Acidimicrobiales; family JACDEA01; genus JACDEA01. Next base: position 6,424 of record DASRJI010000181.1, read on the forward strand.
TCATCGAGCCGAACAGCTCGAGGCGTTGAAAGGTCCGTCCGAGGCCGGCGCGCGCTCGGCGGTGAACCGGCCACTGCGTCACGTCGGTGCCGTTGAGCCGCACCGACCCCGTCGCCCGCACCGCGCCGACCAGCGCGTTGAACAGCGTGGTCTTGCCCGCACCGTTCGGTCCGATCACGCCGACGACCTCGCCGCGATCGGCCGACATCGACACTGCGTCGACCGCGGTGAGGCCGCCGAACTGCACGCTCACGTTGTCGGCCTCAAGGAAGGCGGCGGCATCAGGCACGGGTGAGCAACCTTCCCGGGCGGAAGCGCGACAGCGAGCCGACGAGCCCACCGGGCCGAGCGGCAAGCAGCACCGCGCCAATGCCGAACGCCGGGGTAACCCAAACCGACGGGTCACCGGAACCGAAGAACTCGGGCAGGAACTGCAGCAGGAACGCACCCGCCAATGCGCCGTACACGCTCTGAACCCCACCGACGACCACCACCGTCACCCACAGCAACGACGTGAACGACGAGAAGAACGTCTTGCTGGCGACCTGGAGGTGCCCGGCGTAGAGGCCGCCGGCGACGCCGGCGAGGAACGCCGACACCGCGAACACCGCGATCTTGGGCCACAGCGGATTGAGGCCGAGCGACTCGGCCGCCGGCTGGCTGTCGCGCATGGCGACGAGGGCGCGCCCGAGGCCGGACCGCCGCATCGCACCGATGGCGATGACGAACAGCACCACCATCACGGCAAGGAAGACGGCGAAGACCCGGTCGCCGCCCAGCGTCGAAGGCCGCGTCCCGCGTATGCCGCCCTCACCGCCCGAGAACGCGCGCCAGCTACTGAACACCAGACCGTCGAGGAGCTGGCCGACGACAAAGGTGGCGAGGGCGAGGAACAGGCTCGGCAACCGCAACGCGGGCACCGCGATCGCGAGTCCGAACGGCACGGCGGCCACGCCGGCGAGGAGCAGGGCGATCGGGAACGGCAGTCCCACCTCGGCAGTGAGGTGGATGTAGACGAAGGCACCGGTGCCGACGAGACCCGCCTGCGCGAGGCAGATCAATCCCGAACTACCGATCAGCAACGTGAGGCTGAGGAACGCGCAGGCCAGGACGAGCGTCGTCCCGAGCGGGAACACTTTGCCGTCGGGCACGAGCAGGGCCAGGAGGATCAGGCCGACGGCGAGGAGCTTCCACCGCTCGGCTTCGGCCCGCAGGGTGCCGGCCCACGGCGCCGACACCCCGAGTTCTCGCAAGGACCCGCGGCGGACAAAGACCAACACCGCGAACAGGAAGATGAACGGCACGCTCGGGCGCAAGCCGCCGAGCAGATCGGAGTGACTGGCCAGCAACTTGAGCGAGAGCGTCGTCGCCATGCCGAGCCCGATCGCCGCACCGACGGTGCGTGACAAGCTCGTGAGCCGACCGAACACCGCGGCGGCCAGCGCGGCCTGCAACACCAGCAACGTGAGCGTGATCGAGTCGAGCTGGAAGATCGGCGAGAAGAGGATCCCGGCCAGCCCGGCCATCATCACGCCGAGCGACCACGTGAACATCCGCACCCGGCCGACGGCGAAACCCGCGGCCTCGGTCAGGTCGGCGTCGTCGACGACGCTGCGCATCACCAGTCCGAGCCGGCTGAGCCGGAAGAACACGGTCAGCAACACGAAGATGGCGGCGGCGACGCCGACCACGATCATCTGGTCGTAGCCCACGTACAACGTGCCGACCTTGACCGTGCCGGTCGGCAGGAACGGCGGCATGCGGCGACTGGCTGCGCCGAAGATCGCCTGCACGGCGCCTTGCAACAGCACCAGCAGGCCGATCGTCACGACGATCTTGGACGCCTGCGACGAGCGCTCGAGGGCGCGGAACAAGAAGCGGTCGATGACGATCCCGATGGCGGGCGCGACGACGAGCAGCGCAATCAGGAACGACAACCACGTCGGCAGTCCCCAATCGACGCGCAGCCGGTAGAACGCGTAGGCGACCGCCATACCGACCGCACCGTGGGCGAAGTTGAACAAGCCGGTGGTGCGGTACGTGACGACGAGACCCATGGCCGCGATCGCGTACACGCTCCCGATCACCACTCCCGTGGTGACGAACGGCAGCCAGGCCGACAACTGCGCTACCGGCGCGGCTTGCTACGCAGGTCCTCGATGACCTCGCGGAGTTCGGCGATGTCCTCGCGCAGTTCACGCACCTCGCGACGCGTGGCGCCGAGGTCCGTGGAGAAGAGCAACGTCGCGCTCAGGCCGAGCAGGAACAGCGCGCCGACGCCGCCGCTGATCAGATACGGCAACTGCTGTCCGGGGTCGAGCGTGTCGCTCACGCCGAGATACCCGAGCAACAGCGCGACCGCGCCGCCCAGCCCGCAGACGATCGCCAGAACGATCCGCGGATCGCGGAACCGTTCGAGGATCTCCGGCGTTACTTGCACCAGCGCCGGGCGCACCGGCGAGGTCTGGCGTTCGGCTGCCATCACCACCTCCAAAGGGAGCGAAGATTTGGGTGCGTTGCGGTGTCGCGTTCGCGCAGACGGTTGACCACAACCCACCGAGCGACAATTGCGCCGGCCAGAGCCAGCGCGAGCCATCGGTAGAACGACCGGAAGTCCATCGGCTCGAGCGACGAAGCGATCGACGGGCGCGGCGTCACCAGGCCGCCGGAGCCGCCCAAGCCGCCCAAGGAGGCGGTTCCCGACCCGCTGATGTCCGGGGTCGTACCGGCGCCCAGCGCGCTCCCGGTCGCGTCGAGCGCCGAGCCGGCGACTGACGCGTCGATCGGCCCACCCAACAGATCGTCGAGCAGCGAGCTGCTCTTGCCCGACGCCTCGACGGTTGAGCTGGCCTTGCCGAAGGAAAGCGTGACGACGACCGGGTAGGCGTTCTCGAGGGTCGTGGTGAACTGGATGTTGAGGAAGCCCGACGTCGCCGTGCCCTTGGTCGCGCCGATCACGGTCTCGCCCGGCGTCATCCGCACGACCACGCCGGCTGCGGTTAGCGGCGCCGCCAGCGACTCCACGATCGGTGCCAGCGCCTGCGATCCGTTGGGCGAGGTGAATCCCTTCTCGTCGATTCCCACCGGCATGCCGGCGATCTCGGCGCCGGTCACCTTGGTCTCGTCGCGCGTCGCCGTGATCTTCCCGTCGTCGACCCGAGTGGTGACGGTGCTGGTCACTTGCCCGATCCGCAGGATGCCGCCGAGGACGCGTATGTCATTGACCGTGCTCTTGGCCGTGGACTCGTACGTAAGCGGATCCAGGCGCCGGGCGACCGAGTCGGACTTGATCGACCCGACGGTCAGCGGGACGAGGCCAACCGTGTCGACGAAGTCCGACACAAAGGCCAGGCCGTGGGCGCGGTGCTCCTCCGCCTGGGTCTGAAGCCGCAGCGCGCCCAGCCCGGCATCGGGCGCAAGCGTGACCGCGTCGGTCGGAGTTGTGGGGTAATCGGCCCGGGCTACGGCTGGATAGTCGGGCAACCCGGCCACGCCGGCCAGGGCGGCGAGCGTTCCCGGCAACCCCAACACCAGATCGCCGGGATCGGGCAACACGGCGAGCGCCGAGGAGCGGCCGAGTTCGAGTCGCGCCTCGGCCGACACCGACGAGAGGGCGACGAACTCCTCGACCGCGAGGAACCGCTCGACGACCACGCGGGTGGTGATGCCGTCGGCCAGTCCGGACACGCCGAAGAAGTCGTAGCCGTCGGGCTCGTCCTCGGTCTGGCCGATCGCAGGTACCGCGGCCAGAACGAGCAGGACCACCACACCGATGAGGGCGGCCGCCCGTCTCAGCAGAGGAAGCCCTGACTGATGTCGACGTATCGCGTGCCGTCGAACTTGTCGACGCGGCCGCACGATCCTTCCGGATGCGGCCCCGGCGGCCAGGACTGCGGCGGGATGAGACCGCCCAGCGTTTCGTTCTTCAGCTTGTGGAGGCCGTCGATGATCTGCTTGGACGTGACCCCGCCGCCCGCCTTCACCGCGGCCTCGAACATCTTCCCGGAGATCCACGTGAACGAGAACGAGTCGGCGTAGGGCAGGTCGGGAGCGAAGCGCTTGTACGCCTCGCGCCACTCGGCCGCGGCCGGGGTGTCGGCGTCGGACCGGCCGAACGACGAGCCGCCGTACGTGCGGTTGGTCGTGATGTCCTTGGCGCGCAAGATCGGGCGCAGTACGCAAGCGGCGCTGAACCAGATGGGCGTGTAGTTCTGGCGACGCGCCGCGTCGAAGAAGCGCTGGCAGGCCGCTTCCTCGAGGCCGATGAAGATCGCCTCGGCGCCCGCGTTCTTGGCTTGCAGGATCTCGCTGGTGAAGTCGGGCTGGGCCAGCGACACGCCGGCGTCGACCACGATCTGCTTGCCGGCCTTTTGCCAGGCCGCTTTGAACGAGTTGCGGAACCGCTCGCCCACGTCGACGTCGGTCAAGTAGAAGACGGCGGCCTTGGTGATGTTGAGATGCGCGGCGCCCCACTTCCCGAGGGCGTTGCCGCGCGCAATGCCCTGACTGTTGCTCGGGAACGCCATCGGCGACTTGAACCAACCGGACTCGCCCGAGTCGCCGCCGATCACCGGGATCTGAGCCTGCTCGAGAATCGGCGTGCCGGCCGACAATGTCGTCGCCGCGATCGGACCGACGAACGCCACCACCTTGTCCTCACGGATGAGCCGGCGCACCGCGGCGGCGTGCTTGCCGGGATCACCCGCGTCGTCGACGATGATCACCTTCACCGGGCGACCCATGATGCCGCCGTGGGTGTTCACCCATTTCTCCCACACCGGCAGGCCGCGCCACACGTCCTTGACCGCGGCGCCGATGATTCCGGATCTCGTGCCGACCGCTCCCAGCATGATCGGGGGGCCGGTCGGCGTTTGACTCTGTGTCGCCGACGCGCCGCTGGCCGATGACTGCCCGTTGGTCGCGGCGGCCGACGAGGCGTCGCCCGTCGTGCCGTTGTCGGCGGCCGCGCCGTCGCTTACGACGGTGTCGGCCGTGTTGCCGTTCGCCCCCGTGGCTTGGCCGTTCGACGACTGCTGCGCGCTGAGCCCAACTGGGTGAGGCACGCGGGTGCCGCAGTTGGCGATCAGCACCAAGGCGGCGAGGAGGAGGAACAACCGGCGCATCACCCCGATGTTAACGGTGACAAACTTCCGAGGTATGGGCACCACGATCGACCCTTTCACGTCGGCCACCGAACTCGCCGGGATGCTGCGAGGCGGGACCGTCTCGGCGACCGAGTTGGCCGAGCTCTACCTGGCCCGCATCGACGAACTGAACCCGAAGCTCGACGCCTACCTCACCGTGTGCGCCGACGAAGCCCTGGCGGCCGCCACCGCGGTCGACCGCGGTGAGACGACCGGGCCGTTTGCCGGGGTGCCGATCTCGATCAAGGACCTCAACGACACGCGCGGCGTCCGGACAACGCACGGCACCGCCGAGTGGAGCGAACGGATTCCCGATCGCGACGACGCGGTCGTCGCCCGCATCCGGGCCGCCGGCTTCGTCATTCTCGGCAAGACCAACACGCCCGAGTTCGGCAAGAAGAGCATCAGCGAAAACCCGGCCTATCCCCCGGCGCGCAACCCCTGGGACGTCGGGCGCACGCCGGGCGGCTCGTCGGGTGGCGCGGCGGCCGCACTGGCCGCCGGCCTGTGCCCGATCTCGCAAGGCAGTGACGGCGGTGGGTCGATCCGGATCCCGGCTTCGCTGTGTGGCGTGTTCGGTCTGAAGCCCAGCCGGGGCCGCGTCAGCACCCACCCGCGACTCGCCGACCCGCACGCGATCGACGGACCCATCACCCGGACCGTCGCCGATGCTGCCGCGCTGCTGGATGCGATCTCCGGCTCAGAAGTGGGCGACGAGTGGACCGCCCCGCCGCCGGAACGGCCGTTCGCCGACGAGGTCGGCCGTGATCCGGGCCGGCTGCGCGTCGCGCTCACGGTCGCACCGTTCATCAACGACGTCGACGTGTCCGACGATGCGGTGGCCGCGACGCGCGACGCCGCAGAACTGCTCGAGTCCCTGGGCCATACCGTCACCGAGGCGGCGCCGCCCTGGGACAACGTCGTCGCCGAACAGGTCGTCAACGTGTTCGCCGTCAACGCGGCGGCCAACGCCAGCGAGCCCGGCTTCCCGTCGATCGAGTCCCTCGACGTGCCGTCGCGCGTCCTGGTGACGATGGGCCAAGGGGTGACGGCGACCGCGTACATCGCGGCGCGGCGCGCGGTGCACGCGCTGTCGGTCGAGGCGCACCGCTTCCTCGAGGACTACGACGTGTTACTGACGCCGACGGTGCCGATCCCGCCGCTGCCGGTCGGCGCGTTCGACGACAACGATCAGCTGTCCGAGTGGGACGCCCTCCTCCGGAGCCGGGCCCTCGCCGCATACACGCCCATCGCCAACCTCATCGGCGCGCCGGCCGTGTCGGTACCGCTGGCGTGGGACGGCGACGGCCTCCCGATCGGCATCCACTTCGTCGCCGGCATGCACCGCGAGGGCTTGTTGCTGCGACTCTCGTCGCAACTCGAAGACGCCCGGCCGTGGAAGGACCGCCGCCCTCCGGTGACCTAGCCGTCAGCGCTGCATGAATTTGGCGACCGCCGCTTTGTGGTCGTCGCTGGCGAAGAGCTCGCTGAGGCCGTGGCCGACGAAGCGGGCGAGATCGTCGAGGTCGGACCTACCCATGCCCGCGGCCCGGCGCAGGCCCTCCTTGATCCGCTGCAAGGCGAGCGGCGGGTTGGCGGCAATGCGGGCCGCCAAGTCGTGGGCCGCCGGGAGCAACTCGTCGGGAGGCAGCACGCGCGACACCAGCCCGAGCCGCAGCGCCTCGGCCGCGTCGAACATGTCGCCGGTGAACAGCATCTCGGCGGCGGCCGACGGGCCCACGAGCTGCGGGAGTCGCCAGTAGCCGCTGACGTCGGCCATCAAGCCCATCTTGACGAACAGCTGACCGAAGCGGGCCTTCTCCGATGCGTAACGAATGTCGCAGGCGATGGCGAAGTCCATGCCGATGCCGAGGGCGACGCCGTTGACGGCAGCGATGGTCGGCTTGGACAGGTCGAGCATCGCAGCGATCTCGGGCGTCAACGGCGGGTTGGGCCCGGCCAGCTCGGCCATCGTGTCGGCCATACGCGGGTCGCCCCACGCCGCCTCGACGTCGTCGCCCGAGCAGAACGCCTTGCCCGCTCCAGTGAGGACGACGCAGCGGACGGCATCGTCCTCCGCGGCGCGGGCCAACGCCGCCCTGAACTCGTCGGCCATGTCGAACGTCGCCGCGTTGTACTTGTCGGGTCGGTTCAGGGTGATGGTGGCGACGCCGTCGCCTGCGGTGTACAGCACTTCCTCAGCCATTCTCGCTACGTTAACTCCCGCTAACACGATGGATCTCTCCGACACCCCCGACGAAGCGGCGTTCCGCGCCGAGTGCCGCGCGTGGCTCGAGGCCAGCGCCGAGCCGCGCCGACTCGACGCCGAGTACGGAGTTCTCAGCCTGTTCCACTCGGCGGGTGCCGACATGGTCGCCGCCCGCGCCTGGCAGTCGCGCAAGGCCGACGGTGGGTGGGCCGGACTTACGTGGCCCGTCGAGTACGGCGGGCGGGGTGCGCCGCCGATCCACCAGGTGATCTTCAACCAGGAGGTCGCCGACTTCGACGCACCCGAGGTGATCTTCTCGATCGGCGTGCACATGGGCGGCCCGACGCTGATCGCCCACGCCACCACCGAGCAGAAGGACCAGTGGCTGCGCCGCTTGTTGCGAGGCGACGATATCTGGTGCCAGCTCTTCTCCGAACCCGACGCCGGCTCGGATCTGGCGTCGCTGCGCACCGCTGCTGTCCGCGACGGTGACGTCTTCGTCGTCAACGGGCAGAAGGTGTGGTCGTCGGGCGCGCACTACGCCGACTGGGGCATGCTCCTCGCCCGCACCGATCCCGACGTGCCGCGCCACGCCGGGATCAGTTGGATCGCCCTCGACATGCAGTCGCCGGGCATCACAGTCCGCCCGTTGAAGCAGATGAACGGCGGCGCGCACTTCAACGAGGTGTTCTTCGAGGACGTGCGCGTGCCGGTGGCCAATGTCGTCGGCGCGATCAACGACGGGTGGAGCGTCGCCAGCACCACGTTGCTCAACGAGCGACTGATGGCCGGCAATCTGCTGGGTCAGGACGACATGGTTGCGTCGCTCATCGAACTGGCCCGGACCACCGGTGCGACGAAGTCGCCCACGGTGCGAGACGCGCTCGCTCGCATCGTCGAAGCGACCCACACCCTCCGCTACCTCAACTACCGGTTGGTGACCGCGATCTCGCGCACGGGGTTTCCCAGTCCCGAGGCGGCGGTCGCCAAGCTGGCCACGGCGCGGCTGTTCGCCGACGCCGCCGATCTGGCGCTGCGCATCCAGGGCGCGGCCGGGACACTCGGCGACGGTCCGTGGCAGCTCGCTCGGCTCGAGGCGCCTGCCCTTCGGCTCGGCGGCGGCACCGACGAAGTCCTCAAGAACGTGATCGGCGAGCGCGTCCTCGGGCTCCCCCGCGAGCCGCGCCCCAGCTAGGTCGACGTGTCGGTGCCAAAGCAACAGAAACCGCTACCTGACACCGACACGTTGGTCGTCTAGGTGAGTTCGAGGCCGGCGAGGTCGCCGGCGGCGCGCCAGTTCTCGAGAAGCTTGATGAACGCGATCGAACCGCCGCCGTAGAAGCCGTTCTGCGCGCTGCGCTCGTTGGGTCGACCTTCGTTGTTGTAGTAGCCCGGGGTGCACTCTTCGAGGAAGCCGATGTTGTTGGCGGCCAGGTCGATGATCGTCTTGACCCATTCGGCCTCGGCCATCTCCGACGTCTCCACGACGCGTATGTCGTTCTCCATCGCATGGCCGATGATGTAGGCGAGGTGCTTGCTTTGCTCGTCGAGCATGTGCGGGAAGTTCACCGAGAAGCCCGATTGCGCGTTGCTGATGATGAAGCAGTTCGGGAAGCCGCGGCTGTGCATGCCGTGGAATGTCTCCATGCCGTCCGCCCACTTCTCGGTGAGGGTGGTGCCGCCGCGGCCGACGAGCTCGTAGCCGGAGCGTCGTGTGTAGTCAGTGCCGACCTCGAAGCCGGTCGCGAAGATCAGGCAGTCCAGCTCGTATTCGACCTCGTCGACCACGACACCGCGCTCGGTGATCCGCTCGACGCCGCGACCGTGCGTATCGACGAGCGTGACGTTGGGACGGTTGAACGTGTCCAGGTACTCGTCGTGGAAACACGGTCGCTTGCAGAACTGGCGGTACCACGGCTTCAGTGCGGCGGCGGTGGCCTCGTCCTGGACGATCTCGTCGACGCGCGACCGAATCTGCTCCATCTTTTCGAAGTCGGCCAACTCCATCGTCTTGGCCAGGCCGCCTGGCGTGAGGTCGGCGCCTTCGCTCTGGCGGACGAGGATCAGCAGCTTGCCGATGATGTCGGTCCAGCCGTCGTTGACCATGTCCTCGGCTTCGAAGCCGCCCGAGACCAGGTTGTTGAAGTTGTCCTTTCGCCGCTGGTGCCAGCCGGGCTCGAGGCTGGCCGCCCACTCGGGATCGGTCGGCCGGTTGGCCCGCACGTCGATCGACGACGGCGTCCGCTGGAACACGTACAGCTGCTCGGCCGCCTCGCCGAGATGCGGAACGCACTGCACCGCGGTTGCCCCGGTCCCGATGATCCCGACTCGCTTGCCGCGGAGTCCCGTGAGGTTCCCGTCGCAGTCGCCGCCGGTGTACGCGTAGTCCCAGCGGCTGGTGTGGAACGTGTGGCCGCCAAACTCGGTGATGCCGGGGATCCCCGGGAGCTTGGGGCGGTGGAGCGGCCCGTTCGCCATGCACACGAACCGCGCCCGCATGGCGTCGCCCCGGTTCGTGGAGATGATCCACCGCGCCGCGTCGTCGTCCCACCGCATGCCGGTGACTTCGGTCTGGAAGCACGCGTTGGCGTAGAGATCGAAGTGGCGGCCGATCGCCCGGCTGTGCTCGAGGATCTCCGGCGCGTGGGAGTACTTCTCGGCCGGCACGTAGTCGAGTTCCTCGAGCAGCGGCAGGTAGATGTACGACTCGACGTCGCACATGGCACCCGGGTAGCGGTTCCAGTACCACGTGCCGCCGAAGTCGCCGCCCTTCTCGATGATGCGGATGTCGGCGACACCCGCTTGTCGCAGCCGCGCGCCGGCGAGCAAGCCGCCGAAGCCGCCGCCGACTACGACCACGTCGACCTCGTCTGTCAGCGGCTCGCGAATGAGCGGCTCGACGTAGGGATCCTCGACATAGTGGGCGAACTCGCCGGTCACCTCGACGTACTGTTCGTTGGCATCGGCGCGGAGGCGCTTCTCGCGCTCCTCGCGGTACTTCGCCCGCAGCGCGTCCGGATCGAAAGCCAGTTCTTGCGTCGACATACGGGAGCGCACCCTAGTGTTCGCGACCGTGAACGACTCCGTGACCGTGCACATGGACGCGTCGCCCGAGCAGGTCTGGGACTTGGTGAGCGACGTCACGAAAATCGGTCGCTACAGCCCCGAGACCTTCGAGGCCGAGTGGCTCGACGGGGCGACTGGACCGGCGGTCGGCGCCAAGTTCCGCGGCCACGTGAAGCGCAACGGCATCGGTCCCGTGTACTGGACGACGTGCACGGTCGTGGACAGCGAGCCGGGCC
>DASRJI010000182.1:0-3317 GCA_035649535.1 Acidimicrobiales bacterium
GCCCGGAGGGACGACGTCAAGGCCAAGATCGACCAACGGTCCCGGGACCTGGACGCCAAGACCGCCGCCACCGACGCCGGCTGGGCCGAAGATAACGCCGTTGACGCCCTCGACTACGCCGCCTGGACCGTCTCCAACGCGAGGCTGGCCGTGCTCGACGCGATCGACGCCCGCGCCTACGCCGACGAGCAGGCCAAGCGAGCCGCGAGCCAATGAGGCCCGGCGACCAGCTCGTCAAAGGTGATCAGGCACACGCAAAGCCGCAGGACAGCAAGGCAGAGCGGATGATCGAGTGACGACCGCGGATCGCGGTGACGCGCCGGGCATGGGCGCGCTGTCGAAGCACGCCGAGCCCCGGAAGGCTCCGCCAGACCCCCAAGGCTGGTGGGCCGAGGTCAACAGCCTCGATCTCGCCGTCTACGCCGCGATCGCCGCCACGCCCACCCCCACGTTGGACGGCGTCTTTCGCCGGCTGTCCCAGGCCGCCGACAACTCGAAGCTGTGGATCGCGAGTGCCGCAGTGCTGGCGACCGTCGGGGGACCGGGCGGCCGCCGAGCTGCGGTCAACGGTCTCGCCTCGGTCGCCGTCACCTCGGCCGTCGTCAACCTAGTGCTCAAGCCGCTCGGCCGCCGGCACCGACCCGACCGCGCCATCCACCACGTCCCGATCAGCCGCCAGGTGACGATGCCTCGCACCACCTCGTTCCCGTCGGGCCACGCGGCGTCTGCGTCCGCCTTCGCCACCGGCGTGGCCAGTGCGGCACCCGAGGCCGGGATCCCCGTCAGCACCGCCGCCACGCTCGTCGCGTACTCGCGAGTCCACACGGGCGTCCACTACCCCCTCGACGTGATCGCAGGATCCCTCACGGGTGAGGCGCTGGCGCTGCTCACCGTCGCCGCCCTCGCCCGCCGCCGCCGACGGCTCGACCGCTGACCACCGAGGCGCGGGTCCCTGGCGACGTGACGCGATCCAGGGGACACTGAACGCTCATGCCGGTCGAGACGCACCCGGACAAGCCGGTGCTCATCGTGAATCCGACGTCCGGTGGCGGTACGGCGTCGCGCTACGACCTCGTCGGGCAGTGCCGCGCCAGGGGCATCGAGCCAGTCGTGTTCGAGCGAGGGGATGATCTGTCCGCGTTGGCCGCCGCGGCCATTGAGGGTGGCGCGGACGTGATCGGCATGGCCGGCGGTGACGGGTCACAGGCAGCGGTCGCGGCCGTCGCCGCCGAGCACGACGTTCCGTACGTATGCGTCCCGGCGGGCACACGCAACCACTTCGCGATCGACATCGGCGTCGGTCGCGACGACGTGGTCGGCGCGCTGGACGCGTTCGTCCAGGGAGCGGAGCGGAGAATCGACCTGGCGCGGGTCAACGGCCGGATCTTCGTGAACATCGCGTCGCTGGGCTTGTACGGCGCGATCGTGCATTCCCCGGCCTATCGCGACGCGAAGATGCGAACGGTGATCGAGATGCTGCCCGACCTCGTCGGACCAGGTTCGGAGGCATTCGACCTGCGCCTGACGCTCCCCGACGGGTCGCAGTGGTCGAGCGCACGCCTACTGCTGGTGTCGAACAACCGCTATGAGCTCGACCCTCGGCCGATGACCGGTGCCCGCAAGGGAATCGACCGAGGCCTGCTCGGCGTGGCGGTCGTCGGCCCGGACAAGCCGTTCCCCGCAGTGCGAGAGTGGACGACGCCGACCTTCCGGATCGACTCGGGCGCTGTCGTCGAGTTGGCACTGGACGGCGAAGCAGCCGCGATGGACCCACCGCTGCTGTTCGAATCCGTGCCGTCCGCCCTACGGATCCGAACCCCGATCCGCCCGCATCGCGGACCACGAACGCACACTGCAACGCCGTGAGGTCGGTCCGGCGGGCCCGGGACCGTCCGACAACGGGCGGCCGAGAATGTCATGCCTCCACCGCGTGTGCGGGAATCACGAGGGTGGGAGCCGTCGATGCGCGGACGATGTCGGTGGCCCCTGAGCCGAACACCTTGTGTGCGAACCGGTCGCGAAGATGGCTGGTGACGGCGACGAGCCCCGTCGGGTGGCCGGCGAGGTAGTCCTTCATGCCCGCCGCGGCGCTGATGGGGTCGTAGACGACGAAGGTGTCCAGGCCCGGAGCGACGAGCGCCCACTGTTCGCCGAGATGACGAACGTATTCGTCGGCGTCCTCGTTGGGCCCGTGGTGGCGTCGCCAGGGGGCGCCGATGCGCATGGGGGGCGGGCAGGGCTCGGCGACGGTCACCATGGTGAGCTTCATGCCGAGAGCGTGGGCCCAGGCCGCGGCGACCGGCAGCCCGCGCTCGGAGGCGGAAGTCCCGTCGACACAGGCGACGAGATGGTCGACACCGAGCGGTGGGATCGTCGTCTCGCCCTCGAGGGCGGGGTGGACGACGCACGGGCCGGCGACGACGACGGGTCGGCGGCCACGTGCGATGAGGTCGCGCGCGGTCGATCCAATCAATGTGCCGGTGGCTCGTCCCCGGCCGTGGGTCGACAGGCAGACCAGGCAGGAGTCGAGGTCTGTGGCGCAGCCGTGGACGGTGCCGGCGACGTCGGCGTCGATCTCGACGTGGATGCGCGGGTCGTCGGGGTCGGTGCCGAGAGCGCGCGCTGCCCGGGCGCGGAAGCGCTGGCGTTCGAGATCCGAGGTGGCGACGGTGACGGTGTGGATGGTGGCGCCGAACCGGGCTGCGAGCGCGCGGGCGGTAGGGATCGCGCCGGTGGCGAGGTGCGAGCCGTCGAGCGGAACGAGGATCGTGCGGTAGACGGGGTCGGGATCCCGCGGGGCGGAGCTGTTCACGAAGCTTCCTCCGAACCATGGGTGTGGTCGTCGCGCAGGATGGCCGCCGCCGGCCCTTGTGGCCGGCGGCGGGGGGTGTGCGGCGTGCGGGTTGCGGCCGCGGTGTTCGTCATGTCAGCTCGCCGCGTGTCGGGGCTGGGCGCTCCGGATGCCCGTCTGGCCGGTCAGCTCGTGTGTCTCGTGGCGGACGACCGAGGCGAGCCACAGTTGCACGGTGCCGAACAGGAAGGCGAACCACCCGATCGCCCAGGTGATGCCGAGCGCTCCGTCACCGGGACTGATGACGAGGAGCACGCCCAGCACCACGAGGAGCACACCGCGGAGCGCGACGGACCATGCTCTCGGGATCTCCTTGCGTGCCGCAATGGCGAACGCGATCTGAGAGATGCCGATGAGCAGCGCCCACGTCGCGATCACCACGAGCAGTGCCAGCGCGGTGATGGACGGCCACACGAAGGTGACCACGCCGGCGGCGATGCCCGTGAGGCCCCAGAAGGCGACCCAG
>DASRJI010000183.1:0-2093 GCA_035649535.1 Acidimicrobiales bacterium
CAGCGCGGCGAGGACCGGCAGCGGTTCAAGGACATCGTCGCCAAGGTCGGCGGCGAATCCGCCCGCTCCCGCGTCTGTTTCACCATGGACGAAGTGCGAGAGACGGTCGAGGAGCTCGGGCTGCCAGTCGTCGTTCGCCCGTCCTTCACCATGGGCGGTCTCGGCTCGGGCATGGCGTATTCCGCCGAGGACGTCGACCGGATGGCGGGCGACGGGCTGGCCGCCTCGCCCAGCGCCAACGTGCTGATCGAGGAATCCATCTTCGGCTGGAAGGAATTCGAGCTCGAGCTGATGCGCGACGGCCACGACAACGTCGTCGTGGTGTGCTCGATCGAGAACGTCGACCCGATGGGTGTGCACACCGGCGATTCGGTGACGGTGGCCCCCGCGATGACGCTGACCGACCGCGAATACCAGAAGATGCGTGACCTCGGCATCGCGATCCTGCGCGAGGTCGGCGTCGACACCGGCGGCTGCAACATTCAATTCGCGGTCAACCCGCAAGATGGCCGCCTCATCGTCATCGAGATGAACCCGCGCGTGTCGCGGTCATCGGCGTTGGCGTCGAAGGCCACCGGCTTCCCGATCGCCAAGATCGCCGCCAAGCTCGCGATCGGCTACACGCTCGACGAGATCCTCAACGACATCACCAAGGAAACGCCGGCCTGCTTCGAGCCGACTCTGGACTACGTCGTGGTCAAGGCGCCCCGGTTCGCGTTCGAGAAGTTCCCCGGTGCGGACCCCACCCTGACCACCACAATGAAGTCCGTCGGCGAGGCGATGTCTTTGGGCCGCAACTTCATCGAGGCGCTCGGAAAGGTGATGCGCTCCCTGGAGACGGGTCGCGCCGGCTTCTGGACAGCCCCCGATCCCGAGCTATCCGTCGACGAGCTGTTGGAGAATCTCAGGACGCCCACCGACGGCCGGCTCTACGACATGGAACTGGCGCTGCGCCTCGGCGCCACGGTTGAGCAAGTGGCAGAGGCCTCCGGGGTCGATCCGTGGTTCGTCGAGCAGATCGCCGGGCTCGTCGCGCTGCGCTCCGAGCTGCTGGACGCGCCCGTTCTGGATGAGGCGCTGTTGCGGCGCAGCAAGTACCACGGCCTGTCGGACCGCCAGATCGCCGCGCTGCGACCGGAATTGGCCGGTGAAGTGGGCGTGCGTGCGTTGCGCCAGCGGCTCGGCATCCATCCCGTCTTCAAGACCGTCGACACGTGCGCGGCCGAATTCGAGGCGAAGACGCCCTACCACTACAGCAGCTACGAGCTCGACCCTGCCGCCGAGACGGAGGTGGCCCCGCAGGCCGAGAAGCCCAAAGTGCTCATCCTCGGCTCCGGGCCCAACCGGATCGGGCAGGGCATCGAGTTCGACTACAGCTGCGTGCACGCCGCCACGACGCTGAGCCAGGCCGGGTTCGAAACGGTGATGGTCAATTGCAACCCCGAAACGGTGTCCACCGACTACGACACCGCCGACCGGTTGTACTTCGAGCCATTGACGTTCGAGGACGTGCTGGAGGTCTATTACGCCGAATCCGCTTCGGGTAAGGACGGTCCCGGCGTTGTCGGCGTCATCGTGCAACTCGGCGGGCAGACGCCGCTCGGGTTGGCGGAACGCCTCGAGAAGGCGGGCGTGCCGATCGTCGGCACCAGCCCCAAGGCGATCGACCTGGCCGAAGACCGCGGAGCATTCGGCGAAGTTCTGCGGGCTGCGGGCCTGCCTGCCCCGCGGTTCGGCATGGCTACCAGTTTCGAGCAGGCCCGCCGGATCGCCGCCGACATCGGCTACCCGGTACTCGTCCGGCCGTCCTATGTGCTCGGCGGCCGTGGCATGGAGATCGTCTACGACGATGAGACGCTGGAGGGTTACATCACCCGCGCCACCCAACTGTCGCCCGAGCACCCCGTGCTGGTCGACCGGTTCCTAGAGGACGCCATTGAGATCGACGTCGACGCGCTCTGCGACGGTGCCGAGGTGTACATCGGCGGGATCATGGAGCACATCGAGGAGGCCGGCATCCACTCCGGCGACTCGGCATGTGCGCTGCCGCCGGTGACGTTGGGCCGCAGCGACATCGAGTCGGTGGTCAAGGC
>DASRJI010000184.1:0-9468 GCA_035649535.1 Acidimicrobiales bacterium
TTCACCAGGGTACGGCTGGGCGGACTTCTCCACCTGGCCGGAGCGCGGATGTCCAAGAGCCGCGGCAACGTCGTGAGTCCCGATGAGTATGCACATCTCGCGCCTGATGTCCTGCGGCTGGCCCTGCTGTTCACGATGCCGTGGGAACACACCGGCCAGTTCCGCGACGATCAGATCGCCGGCGCCGATCGCTTCGTGGCGCGCGTCCGCCGGTGGTTCGCCGACGGCGTCGACGGCACCGAGTCGGCCGGCCCCGCGATCGAGCGCGTTACCCACGCCATGGAGAACCTCAAGTTCAACGTCGCCATCGCCACGCTGATGGAGTGGCGAGGCCGCATCGACCGGGCCACCTTCGTCCGACTGCTCTGGCCGCTCGCTCCGACCGTCGCCGATTCTTTGATTCTTTGAACCGTGCTACACGCCGGCAAAGAAGCAAAGAACGGTCAGGTGACGCTGATGTCGACCGCGGGGCGGGTCTTGGAGATCTCTTCGAGGACCTGGTGGATCGGGTGGTCCTGGAACGCGGCGACCAACGGCTCGTCGCGCGCGCCTTCCTCGTCGAGGACCGGGAACACTTCCTGGTTCATCGCGCTCTCGAAGCGCGGCCCCCACTTGCGCGTGCCGAGGCGGGCCGTCGTCGAGCAGTTGTCGACCATGTAGCCCACGCCGCGCGCGTGCATGTACGGGATCAGCGAGTCGACGGCTTCGATCACCGACTCGTTGGCGATTTCCGACCATGCGTGCCCGTGGTCGCGCAGCACGTCGATCTGGGCGAGCATCGTGCCGCACACGGTGCCCGCGGTCGTCGGGTCGATGTCGACCGTGAGCTCGTCGCGCTTGTCGCGCACCGACTGGCCGACCTTCCACATCCGCGTGGTGCCGATCTCCGACATCGGGTGCGTCTTCAACCGCTCGCCCGCTTGGATGACGCTGCGGATCTCGTTGCCCGACGACACCTCGTCGTAGATCTCCATGAGGATCGGCATCGACGCCTTGTACGACGCGCTGTACGCCTCTTCGAACGTGCGCTTGGCGTCGCCGCTGAACGACTCGCTGACTGCCTTGATGCCTTCGTGGGAGATGAGGCGGGCGAGTGGTCCCGTCACCGATTCGCACGCACGCACGAAGGCCTTGTCGGGCGGGTCGCCCAGTTCGGTAAACCGGCGGAACAGGCTTTCGACGATGCCGTGCAACGCGCCGAGCAGGATGCCGCGCTCGCCGAACACGTCGGAGCGCACCTCGTTCTGGAGCGTCGTCTCGAAGATGTACGGCGCGCCGATGGCGACCGCCCATCCGAGCGCGATGTCGGTCGCCCGGCCGTCGACGTCCTGATGGATGGCGACGCTGGCGTTGATGCCGGCGCCGTCGATCTCCTTGCCCTGCTCGTACAGGCGGCGGACCGACGGGCCCATGCCCTTCGGGCAGGCGGCGATCACGTTGATCCCGCCGGGGAAGTCGTCGCCCACGGACTGCATGTGAGCCAGCAGGAAGCCGTGGGACAACCCGAGGGTGGCGCCCGGCTTGATCTTCTCGAAGACCTGCTTGTAAAGCCCGGCCTGGGCGGCGTCGGCGATGAGCAGGATGACGAGGTCGGAGCTGGCGACGATCGAGAACATCTCGGCCGGCTTGAGCCCGGCGGCCTCGGCCGCGGCCCACGACGATGATCCTTCGCGGAGCCCGACGACAACCTCGATGTCGGTGCCCTCCAGCGAGTCGCGCAGGTTCTGCGCTTGCGCGGGCCCTTGCGATCCCCAGCCGATCACGCCGATGCGCTTGATGCCGGCGAACGCGGCAGGAAGCTTCGGGAACAGGTGGCGGCCGCCTTGGACAACGGTTTCCTTGGTGCCGGCCAGTTCGATTGTCTGGACGTCGAAGATGTCGGATTTGAGTGCCATCGTCAGTACCCGAGGACCGCGCCGACGATCAGGCCGAGAACAAGGAGCGCACCAGCCCGGCGCGTGTGCACGAAGGCCAGCGGTGCGAACCACAGCGGCCATATCGGGAAGTTCTTGGGCGGCTCCGCCGGGCGGGGCTTGCCGAATTCGGGCCACACCTTGGCCAGCACGGGGAGGGCGCCGAACGCGATGAGTGCCGGCCACGGGAACACGCCGGTGACAACCAAGGCGAGGGTCGTGACGTAGAAGGCGACCATCATCCCCTTGGTGACGCTGCGAGCACGCGTCTCACCGAGGATCACCGGCAGCGTGTGTATGCCCTCCGGCTCGTCCCACGGAATCTTGTCGACGTGCTTGCCCATGAGGACGGTGGTGCAAAGCAGGCCGTAGGGGAGTGACGCGAACACGATGTGCCACGGCAGGCTGCCCACGGCGGCGTAGTAACAGCCACCGAGCATCAGCGGGCCCCACACGACGAGCACGGTCGGCTCGCCCAGGCCGCGCTTCTTCAGTCGCAGCGGCGGTGCGGTGTAGGCCGCGCTCAACAGGAAACCGGCGAGGGCGATGGCGACGATCGGCCAACCCCACGCGATGAACAGGATCACGCCGATGACGGCGTCGATGGCGTTGACGAACAGAGACCCCCGCAGCAACCCGCCGCGCGTCGTGAGGCCCGACAGCACGGGATGTGGTGCGTACAGGGCACGTGGGTAGTTCTCGGTGTCGAGTCCGACCTGCGTGTCCCACAAGTCGTTCATCAAGTTGTTGGCGACGTGGGCCAACACGATGCCGACCAGCGCGAGCAGGTAGTAGCCGAGGCGGAACCCGTCCTGGTTGGCGGCGAGCAGGCCCGCCGCCATGCCGGCGGTGATCGTCATCGGCAGTACCGATGCGCGTGTGAGTACGAGCCACTTGGACACGAGGTCCAGCCGCCCCTTCGGGGGGTTCGTCGTGGCCAGCACGTACTTCCATTTGGCGAGCAGGCTCGGCTCGCCTGTCTGTTTGGCAACCTCAGTCATCGGGGCGTGAGCCTAGGCCGTGGTGGTGGGGAGATAAGCCGGGCGACGGGCCTCGAAGGTGTCGATGTCCGTGGCGTGACGCAGCGTGAGGCCGATGTCGTCGAGGCCCTCGACCAGGCGGTGCCGGGTGAAGTCGTCGAGCGGGAACGGCGCATCGATGCCGAGCGACGGCACGCGGAGCGTGCGCTCGACGACGTCAACCGTGACCTCGATCGTCGCGTCGGACTCGACCGCCGCCATCAGGGTCTCGCCGATCTCGGCGTCGACCTGGACCGGGACGAGCCCTGCCTTGGTTGCGTTGTTGCGGAAGATGTCGCCGAACCGCGGTGACACGACGGCGCGGAACCCGAAGTCGGTGAGCGCCCATACCGCGTGTTCCCGTGATGAGCCGGTCCCGAAGTTCGGCCCGGCGACGAGGATGACCGCGTCGCGGTAGCGCTCCTCGTTGAGGACGAACGACTTGTCCTTGCGCCATGCACCGAACAGGCCCTCGCCGAACCCGGTCCGCTCGACCCGCTTGAGCCACTCGGCCGGGATGATCTGGTCGGTGTCGACGTCGGAGCGTCGCAGCGGTGCCGCCGTGCCGGTGATGTGGGTGATCGGCTCGATAATCAACCAAGCTCCTCGGGCGTTGTGAACGTGCCGGCGACTGCGGTCGCGGCGGCGACGGCGGGCGAGACGAGATGGGTGCGCCCGCCCGGTCCCTGGCGGCCTTCGAAGTTGCGGTTCGACGTTGACGCCGCCCGTTCGCCCGGGGCGAGCTTGTCGGGATTCATCGCCAGACACATCGAACAACCCGCCTCTCGCCATTCGAACCCGGCGGCGACGAAGATGCGATCGAGCCCCTCGGCCTCGGCGTCGGCCTTGACCTTCATCGATCCCGGGACGACGAGGGCGCGCATCCCGCTCTTCACCTTGCGGCCGTCGAGCACGCGTGCCGCGGCGCGGAGGTCTTCGATGCGCGCGTTCGTGCACGAGCCGATGAACACCGTGTCGACCGCGACGTCGTGCATCGGCGTCCCCGCGTCGAGGCCCATGTATTCGAGCGCACGCGCCGCCGCATCGCGCTCGACGGGATCGGCGAAGTCCTCGGGGGAGGGAACCGCGCCGTCGAGCGCGACGACCTGTCCCGGGTTCGTCCCCCACGTGACGTGCGGCTTGATGGCGGCGGCGTCCATGTCGACCGTGCGGTCGAACGTCGCGGCATCGTCGGTGACGAGGCGGCGCCACTCGTCGAGCGCCCGCTCCCATGCGGCGCCGCTCGGCGCGAACCGCCGGCCATCCAGATAGGCGAACGTCGTGTCGTCCGGTGCGACGAGGCCGGCGCGGGCGCCGCCCTCGATGCTCATGTTGCACACCGTCATGCGTCCCTCCATCGACAACGAGCGGATGGCCGAACCGCGGTACTCGATGACGTGGCCGATGCCACCGCCGGTACCGATACGGCCGATGATGGCGAGGATCACGTCCTTGGCGGTGACGCCGGCGCCGAGGTCGCCGTCGACGTTGACCGCCATCGTTCCCGGCCGCTGCTGCGGCAGCGTCTGCGTCGCGAGCACGTGCTCGACCTCGCTGGTGCCGATGCCGAAGGCCAGCGCGCCGAACGCGCCGTGGGTCGAGGTGTGGCTGTCGCCGCACACGATCGTCATCCCGGGCTGGGTAAGCCCCTGCTCGGGTCCGATGATGTGAACGATGCCCTGATTGCGGTCGCCCATCGGGTACAGCGGGATGCCGAACTCGGCGCAGTTGGCCGCCAGCACCTCCATCTGCTTCTTCGAGATCGGGTCGGCGATGGGCTGGTCGAGCCCGATCGTCGGCACGTTGTGATCCATCGTGGCGAGCGTGAGGTCGGGCCGGCGGACCGGGCGACCGCCGATGCGGAGGCCGTCGAACGCCTGCGGCGACGTCACCTCGTGGACGAGGTGCAGATCGATGAACAAGAGGTCGGGCTCGTCGGCGGCGCTGTGCACCACGTGGCGTTCCCAAACCTTTTCGGAAAGAGTCTGCGGCATCTTGAATCTCACAATCTGAGACAGTAATCTCGCTGTGTGGACAGTGTAAGCGGCGTCGGCGTCCTCGACAAGGCGGTGGCGATCCTCGACGCCCTCGAGCCCCGGGCGCTCTCGCTCGTCGAACTCGTCGAGGCCACCGGCCTGTCCCGTGCCACGGCCCACCGGCTCGCGCTGGCGCTCGAACTGCACGGCTTCATCGAGCGCGACACCGACGGCCGGTTCGCACTCGGCGAACGGCTTGCCTCGCGCGGCCTGGTGGCGGCGGCCCGGCCGGTGCTCGAAGCGCTGCGGGACAAGACGGGGGAGAGCGTGCAGTTGTATGTGCCCCGCGGCGACGTCCGCGTATGCCTGGTGTCGCTCGAGTCGCCGCACGGACTGCGGACGATCGTCCCCGTCGGCGCCATCCTCCCGATGGACCGTGGCTCGGCGGCCAAGATCTTCCGCGTCGGCGCGTACAACGTGGCCGAGAGCGTCGAGGAGCGCGAGAAGGGCGTCGCGTCGGTGAGCGCGGCCGTTCACGACGCCGACGGCAACCACATCGCCGCCGTGTCGGTTTCCGGTCCGGTCGAGCGCACGACGCGGTCGCCCGAGAAGCGCTACGGCAAAGCCGTCCTCGCCGCCGCCCGCCAACTGGAACAGAGCTTGCTGTAGATGGCGCTTGCCCTCGACGACCGGGACCGGCGGATCCTCGCCCTCGCGGTGCCCGCGCTGTTCACGCTGGCGGTCGAGCCGCTGTATGTCCTCGTCGACACCGCGATCGTCGGGCGCCTCGGCGCCACCCAGCTGGCCGGGCTCGCGCTGGCGTCGACGGTCCTCACCACATTGCTGTGGGCGTTCAACTTCCTGTCGTTCGGAGTGACCACGCGTGTTGCCTTCGAAACCGGCGCGGGTGATCGCCGGGCCGCGTCGGGCGTTGCCGTCCAGGCGTTGTGGCTTGCGTTGGTACTCGGCTGTGCGTCGGCGCTCGTCGTTGCATTCGCGGCCGAGCCGTTGGCCCGCGTTCTCGGCGGGCATGGTGCCTCACTGCACGCCGCGGTCACCTACCTCCACATCAGCGCGATCTCGATGCCGGCGGCGCTGATCATGCTGGCGAGTCACGGCGTATTCCGAGGGTGGAGCGACACCCGTACCCCGCTGACTGTCGCGTTGGTCAGCAACGTCATCAACGTCGTGCTCGAAGTGGTGTTCGTCTACGCGTTCGACTGGGGCGTCGCCGGGTCGGCGTGGGGGACGGTCATCGCGCAGCTGCTCGCCGCCGCGTGGTTGGTGGGCCTGATCGGGCGGGCCGTGGTCGCAACCGGGGCTCGGCTGCGGCCGGCCATGGAGGAAGCGCGCCGACTCTTGTCGATCGGCCGCCACATCGTCGTGCGAACCGCATCACTGCTCGCCGCGCTGGCGCTGGCGACGGCGGCCGCCGCTCGCGTCGGCACAACCGCGCTCGGCGGCCACCAGATCGCCCAGCAGATGTTCGTGTTCCTCGCATTGGCGACCGATGCACTGGCCGTCGCTGCCCAGGCGTTGGTCGGGACCGCGTCCGGCGCCGGTGACACCGTTGAGGCCGACGCCGACTCGTCCCGTCTCCTGCGCCTCGGCTTGATAGTGGGTGCCGCGCTGATGGTCGTCGTGTTGGTGACGTCACCTGTGCTCCCGCACGTCTTCTCGTCGGACGCCGAGGTGATCCACGCCGCGACCATCGCGCTGGTCTTCCTCGCGCTCATGCAGATTCCCGGCTCGGTGGTGTTCGTGCTCGACGGCGTGCTGATGGGGCGGTCAGCCTTCGCCTATGTCAAGTGGGTGACGCTCGCCGCGTTGGTCGCGTACATCCCGTTCGCCGCCGCCGCGTTCGCCCGGCCCGCCAACGGCCTCGCCGTGGTTTGGGGTGGACTGGTGGTGTGGATGTGCGTTCGCGCCGCGCTCAACTATCGCCGCTACGCGTCGGCGTAGCCACGCGAACCCCCAAACCTCTCCAAAATCGCGCTGACGGGCGGTTTGGACGGGTTCCGAGGCGGCCGTTTCGAATTTTGGAGAGGTTGGGGCTCGTGATGGTGCTGGTGGGCTGTGCCGCGGCGTGTTCGTCAGCGAAGACGGCGCCGCCGGCGCCAATGCCGGACGCCCGCACGGAGATCGCCGGCACTGCGTGGCACGGCGACATCGTGGTGGTCGGGGGAATGACCGCGAGCGGAACGGCGAGCCGGCGTGCCGACCTCTACAACGCGTTCAACAACACGTGGTCACCGGTGGCCCCGTTGCCGATTGCCGTTCACCATGCCGGCGTCGCGCTGCTGGATCGCCTCTATGTCGTGGGCGGCTACACCATGGAGAACGGCCACTGGGCGGCGTCGGCGCGCGTGTTCAGCCTCGGCCACGGCGACGCGGCATGGACCGAGGAGCCACCGTTGCCGGAGCCGCGCGGCGCACTGGCCGTCGCCGCGGTCGGTGGCCGCTTGATCGTGGCCGGTGGTGTGGTCGGTGGCCAGCCGACGGCGTCAACTGCGGTGTTCTCGCCCGGGACCGGCTGGCGTGCCGGGCCGACGCTGGCCCGAGCCCGTGAACACCTCGCGGCGACCGCTGCTGGCGGCCGCGCTTACGTAATCGCCGGTCGCGTCGGTGGCGACAACTTCACCGACGTCGAGTCCTGGGACGGGGTCGACCCAACCGGGTGGCGTCGTGAGCCGTCGTTGAACGACAGCCGCGGCGGGATCGCGGCGGCGACCGTCGACAACCGCCCGTGCGTCGCCGGCGGCGAGGAGAGCACCGGGACGATCGCGTCGATCGAGTGCCTTGAACGCGGCCGCTGGCGGCGTGTCGCGCGCATGGCGCGGGCGCGGCACGGGCTGGTCGCCGCCACGGTCGGCGCGCAGCTACATGTGATCGGTGGCGGCACCAAGCCGGGGTTGACCGTCAGCGACGCCCACGAGGTCTTCGCCCTCGACGACTAACCGAGGGGTCAGGTCGCGGATTCGCGCGCCGCGGCTGCAATGGCGAGCAGGGCGTACACCTGCGCGGTCGCAACTTGCACAGTGCGCTTCTCGAAGTTCATCCGCGACTTCTCGGACTCCTCGAGGTAGTTCTGGGCCAGCGTCTGGCACTCGGTGGCGCTGAGGGGTTCGGTCATGGCCGAACGGTAGCGGCGCGGCCAGTAACGGATCGGCAGGCGTCGAGCAGCGCGGGGACGAAGAGATCGGGGCGGGCGACGCACACGCCGTGGTCGCCGGGAACCGGGTGGATGGTCGCGCCGCGTATCGCCTCGGCCATCTTGTACTGGCGCGGCGGCGGCACCAACCGGTCGCGCGTCGTGACGACGACCGCGGCCGGCACGTCGACCGCGCCGAGCCAATCGCGCGAGGAGAAGTTCCCGATCGCGACCGCGGCCTGCATCACCGCCGACGGATCGTTGCGAAGTAGCTCGCTGCGCACCCAAAGGGCCAGCTGGCCCTCTTGCGCTCGGCCGCGGAGAAACGTCGCGGTGACCTGGCGCCGAACAGCGGTCGGGGTGAGGCGGGCGGCGGCAGACATGCCGGCCAGCGCCGCGAAGCCCACGCGGTTCGCCGGGCGGTTGCTGGTGAAGTTGCGCGCCGTGGCACACAGCACCAGGCCGGCCACCCGTTCCGGCTGACGATGCACAACCAGTTGCGCGACCGCGCCGCCCATCGAATACCCGACGGGCACGAATCGATCGATGCCGAGTGCGTCGGCCAGGACCACGACGTCGTCGGCACAATCGGCCAGCCGGAAGCGACGGCCCCGTAGTCGGATGCCTCGGCCGTGGCCGCGCTGATCGAGGGCGACGACTCGATACGCGGAACTCAACGAGCGGAAGGTCGTGAACCAGTTGAGATCCGCGCTGGCCGACAGACCGTGCAACAGGAACAGCGCGGGCGCGTTACTGGGACCGGTTTCCCGAACGAACGTGGTGCCGCGACCAGGAAGCTCGACCAGTCGTCCGGGCGGTAGCGGCGGACTCATACCGTCAGCCGATGGCGACGATTTCGACCTTCAGCACACCGCCGGGCGCCTCGTACTGGACGATGTCGCCGACCTTGTGACCGAGCAGGGCCAGACCGAGTGGCGAATCGGGGGACACGACGGAGACGCCGTCTTGCTCCTCTTCAATCGAGCCGACGAGATAGCGCTCGACGTCGGCGTCGCCTTCGTAGCGAAGCGACACGACGGTGCCGGTGCTGACGTCGGCGGTGTCGACGTCCTCGACGATCTGGGCCTTGAACAACATCGCCTCGAGCTTGCGGATCCGCGCCTCCATGTGGCCCTGCGCGTCCTTGGCTGCGTGGTAGTCGGCGTTCTCCGACAGGTCGCCCAGCAACCGCGCCGTCTCGATGGTCCTCGCGATCTCGACGCGGCCCTCCGTCGTCAGCTGTTTGAGCTCGGCTTGAAGGCGCTCGAACGTGGCGCGAGTGAGCTTCGTGTCGGCAGCCATGCGTGATCGAGGCTAGTGGCTTGACGGCATTGCGCCGACAGGGCGTAGACTGGTCCCGTCATGTCTGTCCGTACCGCCGAGGTAATTATTCGTTAGGCGCACCCCCT
>DASRJI010000185.1:0-15145 GCA_035649535.1 Acidimicrobiales bacterium
CCACAATTCCGCGAACTCGTCGGCGGTGAGCTCCTCGATCTCGCCAACATGGCGCGCCGGCAGCACCATGAGATGGCCGCTCGTGTATGGGAAGACGTTGAGCACCACCACGCAGTTGTCGCCCCGCCACAGGATGTACTCGTCGCCGGCCACGACGCGGCACAGGACGCAGCGGCCGGCGTCGGTCTCCGCCGCGCCGGCGACGTACTCGCCCCGCCAACCCGCCCACATGCGTTCGAGCGGCACCTCTACCGAGCCTTCGAGTCGACTTCCGCACGCAGCCGATCGACGAACGCGTCGAGCGGCACGTCGCGCTCAGGTCGCTCGTCGCCCCGCCGGTTGACGCCGACCGTTCCTCCCTCGATGTCCTGGGCACCGACGACGAGGATGTAGGGAATCTTTTGGAGCTTGCCGTGCCGAATCCGCGCGCCGAGGGGCTCGTCGGCCTCGACGAACTCGACGCGATAGCCGGCGTCGAACAACCGGCGCACGACGGACTGCGCGTAGTCGTTGTGGTCGGCGGCGACTGGGAGCACCTGTACCTGCACCGGCGCGAGCCAGGTCGGGAACGCGCCGGCGTAGTGCTCGAGCAGGAACCCGACGAACCGTTCGTGCGAGCCCAACGGGGCCCGATGGATGATCGCCGGTTGTTCTTGCTCGCCGCGCGCGTTCGTGAAGCGAAGGTCGAACCGACCGGGCATGTAGAGATCGAGCTGATTGGTCGACGCCGCGAAGTCGCGGCCGATAGCCGACGTGATGATGAAGTCGACCTTGGGCCCGTAGTGCGCGGCGCCGCCGATCTCGATCACGTACGGGATGTCGGATTCCTCCATCGCCTCGCGGGTCAGCCGCTCGGCCTCCTCCCACATGTCGTCGTCGCCGTGGTACTTCTCGGTGTTCTTCGGGTCCTTGAGCGCGAGGACCATGTGGAACTGATCGATGCCGAGGACCTCGTAGTAGTACGCGTGGAGGCGCATGACGGCGAGGAACTCGTCCTTGGCGTCGGCCTTGGCGCAGTAGATGTGCGCGTCGTTCTGGGTGAAGCCCCGCGCCCGCATGAGCCCGAACAACGAACCCGACTTCTCGTAGCGGTAGACGTTGCCGTACTCGGCGAACCGCAACGGGAGCTCGCGGTAGCTGTGGGCCCGCGCTTTGTACACCATGTGGTGGTGCGGGCAGTTCATCGGCTTGAGGTAGTACTCGTCACCTTCGATGTCGAGCGGCGCGTATAGGTCCTCCTGGTAATACGGCAGGTGGCCTGAGATGCGGTACAGCTCACCGCGCGCGATGTGCGGCGTCACGATGCGCTGATAGCCCCACTTTCGCTCGGTCTCGCGCGCCCAGTCCTCGAGCGCGTCACGAATGACGGTGCCCTTCGGGAGCCAGAGCGGCAAGCCGCGCCCCACATCGGGGTCGAACGAGAACAGGTCGAGTTCCTCGCCGAGCTTGCGATGGTCGCGCTTCTTCGCTTCCTCGAGCCGCCACAAGTGCTCGTCGAGCTGCGTCTTGGATTCCCACGCAGTTCCGTACACGCGCTGCAGCTGAGGCCGCTTCTCGTCGCCCCGCCAGTACGCGGCCGCCAGGTTCAGCAGCTTGAAGTGCCCGAGCCGTTTCGTGGACGGTACGTGCGGTCCGCGGCAGAGGTCGACGAACGCGTCGGTGTTGCGGTACGCGCTGACGACGCCGGCCTCGGCCCCCTCGGTCGCGTCGACCCCTTGGATGATCTCGACTTTGAACGGCTGATCGGCGAAGAGCTCCAAGCCCTCATCGACGGAGTGCTCCTCGCGGACGAAGGGCTGGTCGGCAGCAACGATGTCGCGCATACGCGCTTCGATGCGCTCGAGGTCCTCGTCGACGAAGTGCTCGCCGCTCGGCAGTTCGAAGTCGTAATAGAAGCCGTCCTTGACCGGCGGCCCGATCGCGAACTTGGCGCCCGGCCACAGCTGGGTGACCGCCTGGGCCATCACGTGCGCCGTCGAGTGCCGCAGCACGTGGCGGCCCTCTTCGGTCCCCTCCGTGATGACGCTGACGGCTGCTCCGTCGGGAAGCGCGGTACCGAGATCGACCTCGTGGCCGTTCACGGTGGCCGCGACGGCGGCCTTGGCCAATACTCGCCCGATCGACGCCGCCAGTTCGCCGGCCGTCGTGCCCTCGGGAACCTCTTTCACGGTCCCGTCGGGCAGGGTCACGGTGATCTGGCCAGCCATGGGCCGTCAGGGTACCGGCGCCCGCGCCACCGACCGACCGCAATACGCGAAACGGGGCCCTCCGAAGAGGGCCCCGTTTCAGTGCGTGTTGCTGGGACTACTGGTCGGTCTTGACCCGCACCGGCATGAAGCGCCGGCCCACGATCACGCCACCCACCATCAGCATGCCGATGATGAGGAACACGGTCGTGTTGGCACCCGTGCGAGGAAGCTGGGAGACCGGGGTGACCGCAGCGGCCGGGACGGCGAAGTTCGAGCCCGTCGAGACGTCTGCGATCTTGATGCTTGCGCCACCAGCCAGGGAGGCGACGCCACCGAGCAGGCTGTTGAGCGTGCCGCCCAGCGCCGTACCGGTGAGGCCACTAACGACGCTGGTCAGGGCGCCTGCGCCACCAGCGGTGGACAGGAGGCCACCGATGCCGGCGGTCGAGTTGAGGCTGGTGATGATCGAGCCGAGGATTGCCGGCGGGTTGATGCCGACGCCCAGGCCGGTGATGCCGGCGAGCGAGCGGATGTAGCCACCGGAGCTCGTGATGCCGTTGTCGCTCTTCTTGGCGAAGAAGTCGACGTTCAGCAGGTTGGCCAGGTCAGGGCTCAGCGAGCCGAGGACGCCCGAGAGCGTGCTCTCGACCGTGTTGACCAGACCGGTGACGGTGGCCAGCGTCGAGCTGAGGTCCAAGCCCGGCAGCGTGATGCCACCGACGGCGACCGACCCGAGCGTGCCGACCACGTCGGCCTTGCTGGCTTCCTTGGTGCTGGCCGACTTCACAACCGAGCCGATGTGCAGGCCGTTGAGCTTGAGGAGGTCGATGCCATCGAGGACATCGAGCGCCGAGCCCAGGACCTGGGTGAGCAGGCCGTTGATGCTGCTGATGAGGTCCGTGACCGTCTTGGTACCGACCAGCGAGCCACCGGAGAGCAGGCCGCCACCGAGGGGCAGGCCACCGAGGGTGCTGTTCAGGGTGCCGAGAATCGGCACGCCCGACAATGCGTCGGAGCCGGTCAAGGAGCCGAGGCTGGTCAGCTGGGTCTGCAGCGTGCTGAACAGATCCTCGAGGGCGGTGCCGGCCGGGAGGCCGCTCACCAGGTTCTCGATGTGCAGCGAGTCGAGCAGGCCGCTCACGTTGCCGATCGGCAGCTTGGTGATGTCGATGCCGAGGCCCTTGAGCAGTGCGCCGAGGTTCAGCACCGAGATGGCGCCGACGTCGATGCCCTTGCCGCCGTTGGCCTCGCCGGTGCCGGCGAGCGAGCCGAGGCTCGTCGAGACACTCGACACGTTGAGCAGGCCGCTGACCAGGTTCATGTTCACGAGGCTGGACGACAGCGATGAATGTGCGCCGTCGCCGTCAACCGTCGCCGACAAGGCCGAGGGGTTGAGAGCGCCCGACAGAAGTGCAGGCACCGCGCCCAGGTTCAGGGCTGCGCCGTTGACCGACGACTGCCCGCCCGGCGTCTGGGCCTTGAGCGGGTTGGTCGGCAGGGTGAGGTTCAGCGCCGGGATCGTCTTTGAGGTGATCTTGAGGCCGAACATCTCGGTGAGGGCCGACGACACCGTGTTGACAGCGGGGTCGACGGTTGCCTTTGAGTCGTCGCCGAGCACCCGGATGTGCAGCAGATCTCCGGCGGTCCCGAGCGCGACATCAACCAGCGATGAGCTGGTCGAGGTGGTGCCTATTCCTTTGGTACTCGTTGCGGCATTCGCCTGCCCTACTGAGGCGAATGCCCCCAGAAGAGCTACTGCTGTGGCGGCCGCGGCCACCCGGAGCTTTTGCATTGGAAGAATCCCCTAGCGTCGATGGATAACTGACTCCTTGTGCAGAGTGCGGGCACGGGGCACCTGCCGCCATGGCGCAGGCGGGTCATTTGGAGGGGTCCGAAGTGACTAGTCACCCTGGTGATTCACGGCGAAACGGACACGCGGGGTGCGCGTGGAGTCCCGGGGACCACCCGTAGACTGGTCAGCACTGAGCTACGTGGCCCCTGCCGGGCCAGGGGAGCGCGACACCGCTGTTCGAACAAATCACCGCCAACAAGCGCCGCTCGGTGCTGCTCGCAATCGCCTTCGTCGCAGTGGTTCTCGCCGCAGCGTGGGGCTTCAACGCGGTCATCGGCTACGGCCCCTTCGGGATCGTGATTGCCCTTGCGATCGCCCTCGGCGGCGCCCTGCTGTCGTACTGGAAGTCCGACGCCGTCGCCCTGGCCATGAGCCACGCCCATCCGGCCGATCCGGTCGAATACGCTAGATTGCACAATTTGGTCGAAGGGCTCTGCATCGCCGCCGGGCTGCCGAAGCCCAGGCTCTACATCGTCAACGACGAAGCCCCGAACGCCTTCGCCACCGGTCGTAACCCGAAACACGCGGCGCTGGCGGTAACGACTGGACTGCTCGACAAGATGAACCGCATCGAGCTGGAGGGCGTATTGGCCCACGAGCTGAGCCACGTCAAGAACTACGACATCTTGGTATCCACCCTCGCGGTGACGATGGTGGGCATCGTTGCCCTGTTGAGCGACTGGGCATTCCGGTTCATCTGGTGGGGCGGTGGCCGGCGTGGCAGCCGGGACGGCGACGGCAACGGCGCCGGAGCGGTGATCGCGCTGGTTGGTTTCGCCACGCTCATCTTCATGCCGATCGTGGCCAAGCTCATGCAGTTCGCGGTCAGCCGCCGGCGCGAGGCGCTGGCCGATGTCTCGGGCGTCGCCCTCACCCGCTACCCACCCGGCCTGATAGCCGCCCTCGAAAAACTGCGCGACGACAAGACGGTCGTGCATTCGGGTTCGCGCGCCACTGCACACCTCTGGATCGAAGCCCCGGTCGCGCGGCAGGAGAGTGAAGGCAAGCTGGCGTGGCTCGGGCGCATGTTCGACACCCACCCGCCCCTCGACGAGCGCATCGCTGCGCTGCGCGAGCTGTGACGCGGCGGGCAATCGCCGCGCTGGCCGTCGGTGGCCTCTTGCTCGCCGCGTGCGGCGGTGGTGACAAGAAGGCGCCACCCGCCAAGACAACGACGACCGCGGCGGTCACAACGTCGGCCGCGCCGGCCACCGACGTGGCGCCGTTGACTGGCCTCCCCGGCGCGCCGCGCCAACGACCGGCGCTGTTCGTGAAGATCGACAACGCGCCCAAGGCTCGCCCGCAGGCAGGACTGAACCAGGCCGACATCATCATTGAGGAAGGTGTCGAAGGCGGCATCACCCGCTTCGCCACGATCTTCCACTCGAACGACGCCGATCCGGTGGGGCCGGTGCGGTCAGCTCGCACGTCCGACATTCCGATTGCCAGCGCGTTCAATCACCCGCTGTTCGCGTACAGCGGTACGAATTCCGACTTCGAGAAGCTGCTCGACAAGGCGCCCATCGTCAATGTGGGGCCGCGCTACTTCCCGGCCGGCTACCACCGGGTGAGCGGGCGACCGGCGCCGTACAACTACTTCTCGGCGACACAACTTCTGTTCGGACGGGCGGCGGCCAACGCCGGCCCGCCGCCGCCGCAGTTCACCTATCGCGCCGCCGGCCAGGCGCCGGGCGGCGAGGCGGCCAGCGGTGCTCACCTCGAGTTCCGCGGCGTGGTTGTCACCGCGGTCGACTGGGCGTGGGACGCGGCGGCCAGCGCGTGGAAGCGCACGAACAACGGCTCGCCCCATGTCGACGCAGCCGGCGTGCAGGTATCGGCCGTCAACGTCGTGATCGAGTTCGTCACCTACAAGGACACGGGCTACAAGGATCAATCCGGCGCGGCGGTGCCCGAGGCCCAGCTCATCGGCGAGGGCGACGCGTGGGTCCTCACGGGGGGTCAGATCGTCAAGGGCCGCTGGCAGAAGCCGACGCCTGAGGCGGTCACCAAGCTCGTGATGGCCGACGGTTCTGTTATCGCACTCACGCCCGGCCGCACATGGGTTGAGCTGCCGGCACCGGGCCTGGCGCAGGTGCGCCCGTGAGGCGCATCGGTCCCGCAGTAGCCCTGCTCGCGCTGGCGACCGCGGCGTGCTCGCAAACGCCTGGGAGCGCGTTGCCGCGCGTCGGCACGACGGCGCCGACCACCTCGACGACAGCGGCCGCGGCCGTCGCACCGTTCACTGGCTTGGCCCTGTTCAACCCGGCGGTTGCGACCCGGCCGGCGGTCATGATCAAGATCGGCGACGACCCCAAGGCCCGACCGCAGGCCGGCCTCGACAAGGCCGACGTCGTGTATGAGGAACGGGTCGAGGGGAACACCGTGCGGTTCCTCGCCGTGTTCCAGTCGCAAGACGCCAGTTCGGTTGGGCCGATCCGTTCGGTGCGACCCACCGACGCTGGCGTCGTCGGTGCCATCGGCGGCGTGTTCGTGTACTCGGGCGGTATCCCGCAGTTCGATGCGCGGGCCCGCGGGCTCGGCGCCACGGTGATCAGCGAGGAAGCCCAGCCCACCGCATTCCATCTCCGGTCCGATCGCCAGCGGCCCTACAAGACATATGGCAACACCGCCGAGCTGCGTGCGCTGGCCAGCAATGCGTCGAAACCGCCGGCGCTGTTCACGTTCCTCGGCAAGGGCGAGCCGTTCGTCGCGCCGGCGGCGACGCCGGCCGCGGGCGTCACCGTCGCGTTCGGGCCCGGCACAGTGACGCGGTGGGACTGGGACGCAGCCAGTACGAAGTGGAAGCGCTTCATCAACAACGCCCCGCACAAGGCCGACAACGGGGGGCAGCTCGCGTTCACGAACCTGGTGTTCGTAAGCGTGCCCTACCACCCGACGCCGTTCAGGGATCAGGCCGGTGCGGGCGTCGACGAAGCGGTCACCGCCGGCACGGGCGACGCCGTGCTGCTCACGGGTGGGCAGGCCCTCAAGCTGCGCTGGTCGAAGCCCTCTGACAAAGCGGTCGCCGTGTTCACCGACTTGACCGGCCGCACCGTGCGTCTCCCCGCCGGCCAGACGTGGATTTCGCTCGTGCCCACGGGTACCGCGGTGGACGTCAGTAATCCCACGGCAGCTACGGCAAGCACCTCCCCTAGAATCACCCCGTAGTGAGCGATCGACAGACCGGAACCGAGCGCGTCAAGCGGGGCTTGGCCGAAATGTTGCGCGGCGGCGTGATCATGGACGTCGTCGACGCCGCGCAGGCCAAGATCGCCGAAGACGCCGGCGCCGTCGCGGTCATGGCGCTTGAACGGGTACCCGCCGACATCCGGCGCGACGGCGGCGTCGCCCGTATGAGCGACCCCGCACTCATCGAAGGCATCAAGGCCGCGGTCACGGTGCCGGTCATGGCCAAGGCCCGCATCGGCCACTTCGCCGAGGCGCAGGTGCTGCAGGCGCTGGGTGTCGATTACGTCGACGAGAGCGAGGTGCTCACGCCGGCCGACGAGGCGCACCACATCGACAAGTGGGCGTTCGCGGTTCCCTTTGTGTGCGGTGCGACGAACCTCGGAGAGGCGTTGCGTCGGATCTCCGAAGGCGCGGCCATGATCCGTTCCAAGGGCGAAGCCGGCACCGGCGACGTAAAGGAGGCGGTCCGTCACCTTCGATCAATTCTCGGCGACATTCGCGCCTTGAGCCAGGCCGACAGCGCCGAGCGCTACGGATGGGCCAAGCGGTTGCAGGCGCCGATCGACCTGGTGCAGGAAGTCGCCGACACCGGCCGGCTTCCCGTCCCGCTGTTCTGCGCCGGCGGTCTGGCCACCCCGGCCGACGCCGCCCTGGTGATGCAGTTGGGCGCCGAGGCGGTGTTCGTCGGGTCGGGCATCTTCAAGAGCGACGACCCGGCGCGCCGAGCGCGCGCCATTGTCGAGGCGACCGCGCACTACGCCGACGCGGAGATCGTGGCCAAGGTGAGCCGCGGTCTCGGCGAGGCCATGCGCGGCGAGGAATCGTCGACGGTCGAGACCCGTCTCGCCGATCGCGGCTGGTAGCGATGTACGCGAGGCCCCCAGGCCATGAAGGTCGGCATCCTGGCGTTGCAGGGCGACGTGCGCGAGCACGCCGCCGTTCTCGCTGACCTCGACGTCACCTCGCGGCCGGTCCGCACACCGGCCGACCTCGCCCTTGTTGATGCCCTGATACTCCCGGGCGGCGAGTCCACGACGATGTCGCTCTTGCTGGAGTCGAGCGAGCTGCGCGAGCCGATCGGCGAGCGGCTGGCCGAGGGCATGCCCGCGTTCGGCACCTGCGCCGGTCTGATCCTCCTCGCGGCCGACATCGTCGACGGGCGACCAGACCAGCGGAGCTTCAGCGCGATCGACATCGGCGTGCGCCGCAACGGGTACGGGCGCCAGGTCGACTCGTTCGAAACCGACCTTGTCGTGGACGGCCTCACCGGCGCGGCCGTGCACGCGGTCTTCATCCGCGCGCCCGTTGTCGAACGGGCCGGCCCTGAGGTCGAGGTACTGGCGTCGGTCGACGACCGCCCCGTGCTGTGCCGCCAAGGCCCGATCCTGGTGGCCGCGTTCCATCCCGAACTCAGCGACGACGACCGTCGCGTTCATCAGTTGTTCGTCGAAGGGAGTTGGTGAGTGTCCGGTCACAGCAAGTGGGCGACGATCAAACACAAGAAGGGCGCGCAGGACAAGGCGCGCGGGAAGCTCTTCGCCAAGCTCATTCGCCAGGTCGAGGTCGCCGCTCGCGAGGGCGGCAGTGATCTGACGAGCAACGCGACGCTGCGCACGATGTTCCAGAAGGCGCGCGACTCATCGGTGCCCATGGACACGATCGAACGGGCGATCAAGCGAGGGACCGGCGAGCTCGAAGGCGTGCGGTACGAGCCGATCAGCTACGAGGGCTATGCGCCCAGCGGCGTCGCGGTGATCATCGAGTGCCTGTCCGATAATCGCAACCGCACCGGCGCTGACATCCGCAACGTCTTCACCAAGAACGGCGGTTCGATGGCCGAGCCGGGCGCCGTCAGCTGGCAGTTCCATCGCAAGGGCGTGGTGATCCTCCCGAAGACTGTCGGTGAGGACGACCTCATGACCGTCGCCCTCGATGCCGGTGCCGAGGACCTCGAGGACCAGGGCGACACGTGGCAACTCACGTGCGACCCCAGCGACCTGGGGAAGCTGCGCGAGGCGCTGGAGGCCGCGAGCATCGCGTTCGACTCGGCCGACCTCACGATGCTGGCCAGCAACACGATCGCCCTGGACAGCGAGGGCGATGCGCGCAAGGTTCTCCGGCTCATCGACGCCCTCGAGGAACACGACGACGTGCAAAACGTGTACGCCAATTTCGACATCCCCGATGCGGTGTTGGAGCTGGTCGAGGCCTAACTTGTCGGAATGGCCGGAAAAGTCTCAGTAGGCGATCGCGCCCCGGAGTTCACGCTGCCGGGCACCGGTGACAAGACGTATTCGCTCACCGATTACAAGGGCCAGCCAGTCGTGCTCGTCTTCTACCCCGGTGACAACACGCCGGTGTGCACGCGCCAACTGCAGAGCTATACCGAGGACTGGGAGCAGTTCAAGGACCTCGGCGCGGTCGTCCTGGCCTTGAGCCCGCAGGACGTCCAGTCGCACGACGGCTTCTCGTGCAAGCACGGCTTTCCGTTTCCCTTGCTCGCCGACACCGATAAGAAGGTGGGCGGCGACTACGGCATTCTCGGACCGCTGGGCTTCTATCGCCGTTCGGTCTTCGTGGTCGATGGCGCCGGCGTGGTCACGTACGCCCATCGAAGCGCCACCAGCCTCACGTATCGCTCCAGCGAAGAGCTGATCGCCGCGGTGCAGTCAGCCGCGGGCTGACAAGCACGTAGGACGACTCATGACGAACGCGCTCGTCGTCATCCCGACGTACCTCGAAGCCGCCAACATCGAGACCGTGCTCGAGCGCGTTCGCGCCGCCGTGCCCGATGCCCACATCCTCGTCGTCGACGACAGCAGCCCGGATGGCACTGCGGGCATCGCCGAGAGCGTCGGCGAGCGGATCGGCCTGGTCGACGTATTGGTCCGCCCGACCAAGACCGGCCTCGGCGACGCGTACCGCGCCGGGATGGCCTGGGGACTGGCGCATGGATTCGACGTGCTGGTGTCGATGGACGCCGATCTCTCTCACGACCCCGCCGCGTTGCCCGACCTGCTCGGCGCCTGCGCGGCGGGCGCCGACCTGGTCGTGGGATCGCGGTACATCCCTGGCGCTCGCATCGAGACAAGCTGGCCGCGGCGGCGGCGGGCCCTGTCCCGTTGGGCGAACCGGTATGTGCGCGTCGCGCTTCGCAGCCACGTCGCTGACAACACGGCGGGCTTTCGCGCCTACCGGGCGACGCTCCTCAACGACATCCGTCTCGCCAACTCGCGAGCAGACGGGTACGCGTTCCAGATCGAGACCGTGTACCGCGCCCTGTCAATCGATGCTGCGATCCGCGAGGTCCCGATCGTCTTCACCGATCGGGCCGCCGGTCACTCCAAGTTGTCGGGGCGCACCATCGTCGAGGCGCTCGTCCTCGTCACCTGGTGGGGTGTCCGCGCCCGCCTCGGACGCGCCGCCGTCGAGCTGGATCCGGCGCGCACCCCCGGATAGCCACCGCAGCAACGCCGCCAGCGCCACGAGGCTCAGCAGCGGGAGGGCGAAGGTCCGGAAGTCCAGCTGCATGCGCTGGAGGAGCGACTGGACGGGCGGCTGCTTGAGGAGCCCGATCGGGCGCGTGTCGGGCACGTACGCCATCTCGTTCGCCAGTGCGATCCCGACGGCCAACCACGCGATGCGGGAGCGCCACATGAGCGCGACGACCGGCAGGCACCACACCATGTACCACGGGAAGATGTACGCGGCCAGGACGACGTAGCCGATCACGGCGGCGCCGACGATCACCGTCGGCTCGCGCCGCGCACGGAGCGCGACGAACACGGCGAAGGACAAAACCGCGACCGTCGAGAGCATGCTCAAACGGGGCCCGATCGACGCGCGCGCGGCGGCGAGGACCTTCGCGCTCGGGTGGGCGCCCTCTTGCAGCCGAACGAGACCCTCACGGATCGGAAACCACGGCGTGCCGCGGTTGATCCGATCGCTGGCCGAGCGCAGAACGGTGAGCGACGCGGAGCCGGCCGCCAAGTAGCCGAGCCCGGTGACCGCGCCGACCGCGGCGCCGAACGTGATCGCCGCCCGCCGTACGCCGTCGCGAAACAACCACAACGCGAGGACGCCGGCTGGCAGTACGGCGGCGATCTTGACGAGGGCGGCGGCACCGAGCAGCGCGCCGGCCATCGCCGGCCGACGTTTGGCGAGCAACACTCCGCCAAGGGCGGCGAGTCCGACCAACGCATCATTGTGGGCGTTGTTGACGGTCGTGACCACTACCAGCACGTTGAGACCGACGAACGCGAGGGCGCGAGGGTCCCCCCGCGTCACGCGGTCGATGACGATCATGCAGAGGATGACGGCGAGGGCAGCCAACCCCTGGAACGCGACGCGCGACCCGGTTGGGGAGTCACCCGCCACTTTCACCGCGAGGGCAGCCAAGCCGACGAACGCCGGGCCGTATACCGAGCGGGCGTGCCGCCACACCGGGTCGACGCGCAGCCGGAACGGATCGTCACGGAACGCGCTCGACGGATGTTGGTACGGGTCGCTGTGATGGACAGCCACCGTTCGCCCGATCATCACGTACGACCACACGTCGTGCGACTCGGTGGGCGGCCGGACG
This sequence comes from Acidimicrobiales bacterium, assembly GCA_035649535.1. GTDB lineage: Bacteria > Actinomycetota > Acidimicrobiia > Acidimicrobiales > JACDEA01 > JACDEA01. Next base: position 11,813 of record DASRJI010000185.1, read on the forward strand.
ACGGCGAGCGCCAGGAGCCCGACCGACGCGACGAGCACGACCCGCCGGCCGACCAACGGCCGCTCGCGCTGCTCCCATGCGAACCAGGCCAGACCTCCGCCGGCGGCGACAAGCAGCAGCAAGCTGCCGGCCAGCGCCTTTCCGGGACCGCGCAGCAGGAGCTCGGCGTTGGCGGCCACGACGACCGCCAAGGCGAGCCACACTCGGCGGCGGCTGTTCGGCACGCCTGGGTTATTAGCATCCACCGGCGCCACCGAACGCGTCGGGTAGTCTCGAACGGATGTTCGTGCTCGGCATCGATCCCGGGGTGTCGCGCTGCGGTTACGGCGCGGTGGCGTCCGCGGGCGCTGGCCTTCGCGTGGTCGCGGCAGGCGTGATCACGACCCCGCCCGCCGATCCGCTGCCCGACCGGCTGGCGAGCCTCCTCGCCGAATTGCGGGCCCTGATCGACGAGCACCGGCCCGATGCCGTCGCCGTCGAACGGGTCTTTTTCCAGACCAACGCCCGCACGGCCATGTCGGTCGGTCAGGCGAGCGGGCTGGCCCTGGCGGCCGCGGCGCAGGCGGGGTGTCAGGTCGCCCAGTACACGTCCAACGAGGTCAAGATGGCAGTCGCCGGGTACGGCAACGCCACCAAGCGCCAGATCCAGCAGATGGTCCAGGCCCAGCTCGGCCTGCCCGAGCTCCCGGAGCCGCCCGATGTGGCCGACGCCCTGGCCCTGGCCATGTGCCATCTCAGCGTCGGGCCCCGCCAAGCTCGCATGCAGGAGGCGGCTGGATGATCGGGTCGCTACGGGGCGTCCTGCTCGACCGGTTGACGAGCGGGGAACTGCTCGTCGAAGTCGGCGGGGTCGGCTACCGCGTGTCGGTCCCCGCCGGCACCCTCGCACTGGTCGACGGCCCGGGGAACCCACTGTTCCTGCACGTCCACACGCACGTCCGCGACGACGCCATCGTGCTGTACGGCTTCGCCACAAGTGACGAGCGCTTCTGTTTCGAGGCGCTGCTCGGTGCCCATGGCGTCGGCCCGGCGCTGGCCCTTGCGATCTTGTCGTCGCTCTCACCTGTATCGCTTCGCCGCGCCGTCGCCGTCGATGACGTGGACGCGCTCACCGTCGTGCCCGGCGTGGGCAAGAAGACCGCGGCTCGGTTGCTCCTCGAGCTGAAGAGCCGGCTCGCGCTGCCCGAGGGCGAACCCGAGGCCATCCTTGCCGCAGTGAACGGCGGGGGACACTCGGCTCGGGCCGAGGTCAAGGCCGCGCTCGCCGGCCTCGGGTATGGCGCCGACGAGGTACGTGAGGCGGTGCGGGAGCTGCCCGATGACGGCACCGTCGAAGACCTCTTGCGGGCCGCGTTGCGGCAGATGGCGACAGCCCGGTGAGTCCCCGCGAGGAAGTCGTCACCGCGGCGACGGCCGATCCTGTCGAGGCGGCCGAAGAGATCACGCTGCGCCCGCGCCGGCTCGACGAGTTCGTCGGCCAGCCCGAGTTGCGCGAGCGCCTCTCGATCCTGCTTCAAGCGGCGCGCCAGCGCGAGCAGGCCGCTGACCATCTGCTCTTTGCCGGCCCGCCGGGAACAGGCAAGACCACGCTGGCAGCGATCGTCGCCGCCGAGATGGGCGTGGGCTTGCGCATCACGTCGGGACCGGCGCTGGTGCGGGCCGGCGACCTGGCCGCCATCCTCACCGACCTGCACGACGGCGACGTTCTCTTCATCGACGAGATCCACCGCCTCGGCCGTCCGGTCGAGGAGATCCTCTATCCAGCGATGGAGGACTTTCAGCTCGACCTCGTCCTCGGCAAGGGCCCGGCCGCCCGATCCATTCGTCTCGGCCTCCCGCCGTTCACGCTCGTGGGGGCAACCACCCGCACCGGCTTGATCACCGGGCCGTTGCGCGACCGCTTCGGGTATGTCGGTCGCGTCGATCACTACCCGGTCGCCGACCTCGAGCTGATCGTCCGCCGCTCGGCGTCGATCTTGGGCGTCGACACCGACGACGGGGGCGCGTACGAGATCGCGTCACGGGCCCGCGGCACGCCTCGCATCGCCAACCGCCTCCTCAAGCGCGTGCGCGACGTCGCCGAGGTGCGCGGGCGGGGCGCCGTCACCGCCGAAGTGGCCGACGAAGGCCTCACGCTGTTCGGCGTGGACCACCAGGGCCTCGACAAGGTCGATCGCGCCATCCTGCACGCGGTGTGCGCTCGGTTCGGCGGAGGACCGGTCGGCCTCTCGACCCTCTCGGTCAGCGTGGGCGAAGAGCCCGAGACCGTCGAGGACGTGTACGAGCCCTACCTATTGCAACTCGGCATGCTGAAGCGCACGCCGCGTGGACGGGTCGCCATGCCGGCGGCGTGGGAGCATCTCAACATGAGGCCCCCCGCCGCTTCCTCGTTGTTTTCGTGACGATCGCCGAGGCCTTCTCGCTCGACGGCCGGGTCGCGATCGTGACCGGCGCCGGCCGCGGCATCGGCGCCGCCATCGCCCGCACCTTCGCTCAGGCGGGCGCCGACGTCGTCTTGGCGGCGCGCACCAAGGAACAGCTCGACGAGGTGGCAGCCGACGTCGTCGCCGCCGGGCGCCGCGCGCTTGTGATCACGTTCGACATGAACGACACCGACGCCGTCCCGGGACTCGTCGACCAAGCCGTCGCCGAGTTCGGTCGCCTCGACGTCGTCGTCAACAACGCCGGCGGGACCAGTCCTCGCCCGCTGCTGGACACCAGTGAGCGGATGTTCGAGCGGGCGTTCCACTTCAACGTCACGACCGCGTTCGCGCTCAGCAAGGCGGCGGTTCCCCACCTCCTCAAGCAAGAAGGCGCCAGCATCGTGAACATCAGCTCCGCGATGGGTCGGCTGCGTGATCGCGGTTTCGTCGCTTACGGAACCGCCAAGGCCGCGCTGGCGCACATGACTCGTCTGATGGCGGCCGATCTGGCCCCCCGCGTGCGCGCCAACGCAATCGCTGTTGGCTCAGTGGCCACGTCGGCCCTCGAGGTCGTGCTCACCGACGACACACTGCACGACGCCATGGTCGCCGGCACTCCGTTGCGCCGTCTCGGCGCGCCCGAGGAGATCGCGTACGGCGCCCTCTATCTGGCGTCGCCCGCGGGCGCGTACATCACTGGGAAAGTCCTCGAGATCGACGGCGGCCTCGAAGCGCCGAACTTGGAGCTGGGCCTACCTGATCTGTAAGGCTCGCTGCCGCGCCGCCCCGTTACAGCGGCAGGCAGATCCCGGTCTTGTTGAAGGCGGGGTTGTTGATGAAGGGGAACCAGAGGCACACCTGGCCGCCTTTGTTCCCGGTGGAGGGAGCGGTGGCCGCGCCGGCGCCGGGC